>NZ_JBFRNU010000046.1:0-57183 GCF_041471145.1 Vibrio sp. 10N.261.54.A5
TTTAAATTGTTAAAGAGCGCTAGCGTTTTGTGATTCACATCTCAGTCGCTAGGGGTGCGTACTATACCTGCACCACTTTGAGAGTCAAGGGTTATTTTCAAACTCTTTTTCTCTACCGATTTCGCTGTGTGACTTTCGTCTCACTCCGTGTCGGTGAGGCGGCATTATAGAGAGATTGAGATGGAGCACAAGGGCTTTTTGAAATAAAAGTTTTGTTCGCCTAAAAAGCCACCAGATCCGCATTTTTCGAATAAAAACTAAACATTTGAGACGTATCACAGCAATACATTGGCAAAATGGAAACCATGAACGTAAGATTCATGTATCTATTTTGTTAAGAGTAGATGCGTCTATTTCGTTTATTAATATGTAGTATTCCGATATGAACTCAAAAAAATCGATGTTGTTAATTGTCGCACTAGCTGTTCTAGGTGGCATTGTTTTCTCTCAGGTAGATATATCGCCTGCAATTACCTTTATCCTTGGTGTCTTGGCTTCCGCTTTTGTTGTTAACTTTTCAAGCACCGACTCAAAATCAGATTCAGAACCTAAGGCATCAACAAAAACACTTTATGTAGGTAACCTTCCATACAAAGCGAATGAATCACACGTACGTGAATTATTCTCAGAGTATGGTGAAGTATTTGCAGTACGCTTAATGAAAGACAAACGTACTGGTAAAAGAAGAGGCTTTGGATTTGTCGTAATGGCTAGCAATGATGTAAATCATGCTATTTCAGAACTTAACGATAAAGATTACATGCAACGAACTTTAAAAGTGCGAGTTGCAAATGATCCTAAACATCCAGAAACGGACGAAGCTGAACTGAGCTAAATCCTAACTGCTTTAACATGCTATTTAGTGCACTTTCTTTCTTAGGAAGTGCACTACAAAAAACCTCGCGCACTCCCCCTTCTTTATTACCACTTTCCAAATCCAATAAATCTTGAACTCGCTTCGCAATCGCTTTACCAGAATCTATCAGCACTACACTTTCACCTAGTACTTGTTGAATCTCAGATTTGATCAATGGGAAATGAGTACATCCTAATACAGCCACATCAATCGTGTTGATCATCGGTTGAAGGATTTTCTGTAACTCTTCAAGGCTAATTTCCTCACCTCTGAGTTTATCTTCGGCCATATCCACCAGTCGAGTAGAACCCAACAGCTCTACTCTTTTATTACTCGAGAAGTTTTTGATGAGCTCGTGTGTGTATTCACGAGTAATCGTCGCAGGGGTTGCAATAAGTCCAACCGCTTTATTAGCCAGTAACGAGGCAGGTTTGATTGCCGGGACAACACCGACAATAGGGATAAGGTTATTAGCGCGAAGTGCAGGCAGGACTATCGTACTGGCCGTATTACAAGCTATCACCACAATATCAATAGCGTGACTCGCAACAAAACTGGCGACGATACTTTGGACTCGCTGAATGAGGACTTGCTGATCGAGCTCACCATATGGGTAAGCCTCGTTATCGAATACATAGATATAGTTGTGATTTGGTAGTAACTGGCTTATCTCTTTATATACAGAGAGGCCGCCAACTCCAGAATCAAAGACCAATATGTTTTTTTGTATGCTTTTCGACACAACCATTACCTGTAAGAAGTTCCGCAGCAATGATACCCCTTCACTTAGTTTTCGCCAATCATCACTCTATATAATGCAAGCTCGGTAGCGTTGATGCCCAAAGCGCTCACCCTGCTCTACATTTTCTAGCTCTATCTTAAGCTTACCTTTAAAGCATGGCGCTGACGTGACTAAGGTATGGAACTCACCATCTTCTCCACATGGGTCGACGTGACTTGGCAAACTGTCTATTAGTTCAGGCGTGTATTCTTTCCCGCAATAGCTCATGTCTAATGCATCGCTATCAACTGTGACGAGAAAGGTTTCGATTCCTCTATTTATGATTTCTTGAGCCAGAGTTTGGCTACTCTCTCCCAGTAGAGGAAATACACACTCCCAGCCCGCAGGTTCTATATAACTTCTTCGGTAGTCAGCAATACCATTGCAAAACATATCGCCGAATGCCACGGCATCAATAGATAAACCCGATCCTTTAAGCGCCGTAACAATCGTACTTTGATAGATCTCGTTACTTGGGAAGACTTCCGGCAGCTCAATCGTTATTAATGGCAAGCCGAACAATGTTGCCTGCATTCCGACAACCTCGATTGACGTGACTTGGAAAGGAACCTCATCACCAACATACGTAGTATAGAGAGCAACAACTTCATACTCGGTGCTTTCAAGTAGACGTTCTAGGGTTAATGTAGAGTCTTTACCATTATGTGCAAGCTTTTCTTACGGTAAATCGAAATGTTCATTGATATACCCAATAAGAAAAAACCGCCCGAAGGCGGTTTAGGTGATAATTAGAATTGGTAAGTAGCATTCACGTAATATGTACGCTCTGGTGATGGGTATCCACCAGCAGTCTCGTACTCTTCGTCAGTTAAGTTATCCACTCGACCATTTAAAGTAAGGTTTTCATTCGCATAGTAGTTCACTGAAACATCAAACAAGCTATACGCTGCGAGATCTTCAGAGAAGTCCGGTCTCTCACCTACATATTGGAAACCTAATGAAACATCAACATCATCGAAACTAGCCACTGCATTATACTTGTAAATCTTCTTAGCTCGGCGTATCAGTTGCTCACCAGATTGATCTTCTGGGTCTTGGAAATTAGCGCTCACTTGGTGGTTAATAAAGCTAGTATCAAATCCAACGACCATTTCCACACCACGTAATTGGCTTTCGCCATCGGTATTGTAGTACTTACTTGTCGCGTAGTTGTAATCAATTAAGTCTTCGACGTTCGTGTCATAGCCAGTAATCGACCAATCAACATCCTTGATTAAGCCACCAAAAGTCAGTTCAAATGAATCTGCCTTTTCAGCTTCTAACTGTGCATTACCGTAGTAGCTATATAGTTGATACAAGTTAGGTGCTTTGAAGGATGTGCCATAAGCTGCTTTTACAACAAGCCACTCAGCATAACGATAGCCTAACCCTGTGTTGTAAGTAGTTTCTGTACCAAACTGCTCATTGTCATCAACACGAAGACTCAGTTCTCCGAACACTTTATCCGCATCTGCGTTTAATGCAGCGAAGTACGCAACATTCGTTCTGTCGTATTCAGTATTCGAAGGCTTAACAATATAAGCCTCATCACGCCAATCTACACCACCACTAAGAGTCAGTGACGACGTTAGTTTGTATGAATTCACCCATTGAACATTTAGCTGTTCAAGCTCATCAGATGTTGCTGACGCTGAGTTCTTGCCTAAAGACTGTTCGTAGTTCCAGTTATCTTGATTCTGATAGTTAACTAAGAAATCAGACTTAAGTTCACTGCCACTATATTTAGCACCAGTAGCAAAGGTCGAATTTTGAACTTCAGCTTCTTTGTAAGAATGGTCTGTACCAAATGAACCATCGTACTGAGAAATGGTTTCAAACATACGGAAATTCGCGAAGCCACTCCATTGCTGATCAAAATTATGAACATAACCAATTAGAGCATTGCGTGATTCAAAACCATGGCGATCACCATCATTAACACCTGGTAATGGATGAACGTTGTATCCCTCATCGGAATCGTAACCAACAGATACGTTCAAGTGACCATTTTCACCGACCTTAGTACCACTAACAAAGCTCAGCTCTTGGTAATCTAAGCTTCCTAAACCTGCACTAACTGCCGTTTTTTCATTGTCAGAGTTTGCAACAGTAATAATGTTGATAACACCGCCGATAGCTTCTGAGCCATACATAGCGGCACGAGCTCCTCGAACGTATTCCACTCGGTCAACGAATGTAATTGGTAACTGGCTAAAATCGACACCACCCTTTGCAGCTCGCGCAAAACGAATACCATCAATGAGAACAAGCACTTGATCAGAGTTAGCACCACGAACAAAGATCGAAGCTTGCTGTCCTCGGCCTCCATTTTGTGAAACCTGAATACCCGTCAATCGTCTAAACACATCTGTTAGAGACTTAGCTTGAATTCGATCGATATCTTGGCGTGTTACTACTTCAACTTGAGCGACAACACTTTCCGTGCTTTGCTCAAAACGGTTAGCCGTAACCACCATGGTTTCGTCGGCAGATGCTTGTTGGGCGTGTAAATTGGAGATAGGTGAAAGCAGCGATGCTACAGCAACCGCTAAAAGGGATTTGTTCATGTTGTGATCCTAAATCGCGTAAATTCCTACCAAACCACATGTCATGGTTTAGCCGCTGGCAGGTATTCGGACTCAAGAGCACAACCTTATGGTTACCTGATATTCGACTTCCCACAAAAAGCTATTTGCAGTGTCTGATGAATACTCGTTCTCTTTTACCGCTGCGCGTCAGTTCTGGATTCACACCAGATTCCCTCTTCAGCCATCTATACATCTAAATGGCACCAGCTTGCCGGAGATAGTATTGACCTCTGAATCATTTGTCTAGTCTAAGATAGTTATAAGCTATAGTTTTCATGGTCGATTTACATTGAATGGCGCTCAACACTGGACAAGCGCCTGTGATTGAATAAAATCTGCGCTCTTGATTTAAAAGCACGACAGCAAAAGGCATAACCATGGCGAATTTAGATGTAAACCCGCAACGCTACCAAGAACAACTGGCAGAAAAGACAGAGCGTCTTACAGAAATGTTCTCAGAATATGATGTGCCTGAACTGGAAGTGTATGAATCTCCAGAACAACACTACCGCATGCGTGCTGAGTTCCGCGTGTGGCATGAAGGTGACGATATGTATTACGTCATGTTCAATCAAGAGACTAAAGAAAAATACCGCGTAGACCAGTTCCCTGCAGCTAGCCGTCTTATCAATGACCTAATGCCTCTATTAACAGATGCAATGAAGGACAACCACTCTCTGCGCCACAAGCTATTCCAAGTAGACTTCCTTTCTACGTTAAGCGGCGAAATTTTGGTGTCATTGCTTTACCACCGTCAATTAGGTGAACAGTGGATTCAAGATGCTAAAGCACTTAAGCAGCAATTAAACGATGAAGGTTTTAACCTAAACCTGATTGGCCGTGCGCGTAAGATGAAAATCGTACTGGACCGCGACTACGTAATTGAAAAGCTAGATGTGAATGGTGATAGCTACATCTACCAACAAGTAGAGAACAGCTTTACTCAACCCAACGGCAAAGTGGCAGAGAAAATGTTGGAATGGGCTGTCGATTGTACTCAAGACAGCAAAGGCGACTTACTTGAGCTTTACTGTGGTAACGGTAACTTCTCATTAGCGCTAGCACAAAACTTCGAGCGTGTACTGGCAACTGAACTGGCGAAACCGTCAGTAGAATCTGCGCAATACAACATCGCTGCGAACAACATTGAAAATGTTCAGATCATCCGTATGTCTGCAGAAGATTTTACTGTAGCAATGGAAGGCAAGCGTGAGTTCCGTCGTCTACAGCAAGCGAACATCGATCTTAAGAGCTACAACTGCAACACTATCTTTGTTGATCCACCGCGTTCAGGTATGGATGTTGATACTTGTAAGATGGTTCAAGGCTACGAGCGTATCATGTACATCTCTTGTAACCCTGAAACATTGAAAGAGAACCTAGACATCCTAAGCGAAACGCACGACATCACTCGTTTTGCTCTGTTTGACCAGTTCCCTTACACGCACCACATGGAAGCTGGCGTATTCCTAGAGCGTAAAGCGTAAGTATCGCTTTCAGGTCTAAGCCAAACAGCAGATACAAAAAAACGAGCCCATTGGCTCGTTTTTTTAATTTCTAAATCAGCTTAAGCAGTTTTGCCGATAAAGCCGAGTTTCTTACCTACCCATGCAAGAAGCAACATCGCGACAATAATCGCAAAGAAGTTTGAGCCAGCATCAGGGTGTTGTGCCTTCACAAAAGCCGAGTGGCCAAATGCACCTACAAAGAAACAAGCCAAACCTACTAGTGGAATATCTTCAGATACTGGGTTAGTTAGGTACTCTTGGTAAAGTGCTTGTACAGCCAAGACTAAAGCAATCAGTGGGAAAATAGAGAAGCCCACTTCGCTCATTGTTACCCAAGATAACAGAGCATCACCACACACACCGGCAATAACAGCAAGTACGAGTGTCTTTCTTTCTGAACCACGGTTTACAGTATTATTTTCATTCGACATTATTCAATCCCGCCTTTTAATCGGTTACGTTCACGTTCTTTACGATACCAAAAAGCCCCTTTGGCCATCATTCGCAATTGCATGATCAAGCGTTCAGCCAGTTCATCTCGCTGACGTCGATCTAAATCTAATGCTTCTGCCCCTGAGTTGAAGACCAAGATAACGGAGGCTTCAGCTTGAGTAAAAGCTTCGTCTCGTGTCATGCCAGTCGTTATCAAATATTCGGTTAACTCAGCAGAGAAGTGCTGTATCTCACGAGCTACCGCTGCACGAAACTCAAATGAAGTTCCTGAGCGCTCTCGCAATAACAGTCTGAATACGTTAGGGCTGCTTTCAATGAATTCCATAAAGGTTTCAACCGATGTACGAATCACACTGCCTTCTTTTACTATGCGTTGCCTAGCTTGACGCATTAACTGGCGCAGCAGTAAGCCACCTTCATCAACCATGGTTAAGCCAAGCTCATCCATGTCTTTGAAGTGACGATAAAAGGAAGTCGGTGCTATTCCAGCCTCACGAGCGACTTCTCTCAAGCTTAGATTGGAAAAACTACGATCGGCGCTGAGTTGGCTAAATGCTGCATCGATTAAGCTGCGACGAGTTTTTTCTTTTTGCTGTGCGCGAATGCCCATTGGTTTCATACTTTATCAATTTCTTCTTTTACAGCCTAAACAGGCATGTCTAATACTCTATTCAATATAACGCGAATCACTTATTTATATAAGGCACTCTGGTTATATAAGACACTAAACATACCTCTTTGTTCACGTACCGAAGTAAATACGTTCGAAGAAAAAATTTCAATATCCACGCTGTCATTTGGAGACATACGACATACCAAATATTATTTTTTCGATAACACTGCGTGATCCCACCGACTCTCTGATGCCCTTTTCATGTACCCAAGAACAGAATCAGTTAAAATCTCGCTAAAGCAATGTTACTCAAATATAACAAGGAAGATATCTATGCCGCACTCCAACCACTTTGATGTAATCGTAATTGGTAGTGGCCCCGGAGGAGAAGGGGCAGCGATGGGATTAACCAAAGCCGGGTTGAACGTTGCAATCATTGAGAAAGAGAGCAGCGTTGGTGGTGGTTGTACTCACTGGGGAACCATTCCTTCAAAGGCACTGCGTCATGCCGTAAGTCGTATTATCGAATTCAACAGTAATCCGCTGTTTTGTCAGAACAACAAAAGCATACACTCAACGTTTTCTAACATTTTGGGGCATGCCAAATCGGTTATCGACAAGCAGACTCGATTACGCCAAGGCTTCTACGACCGCAACCAGTGCACGTTGGTCTTTGGTACTGCACGTTTTATCGATACCAACACTGTCTCGGTAATGCAAAGCGATGGCACTGAAGAACATTACAGTGCAGACAAATTTGTTATCGCGACAGGCTCTCGCCCTTACCAACCAGATAACGTCGACTTCCTGCATGAACGTATCTACGACAGTGACTCGATTCTTTCTCTTAAACACGACCCGCAACACATCATCATCTATGGTGCTGGCGTTATTGGTTGTGAATACGCGTCGATTTTCCGCGGTTTGGGTGTAAAAACCGATCTTATCAATACTCGTGACCGTCTGTTGTCATTCCTAGACAATGAAACCTCAGATGCACTTTCTTATCACTTCTGGAACAGCGGTGTCGTGATTCGCAACGATGAAACCTTTGAGAAAATTGAAGGCACTGATGATGGCGTGATCATTCACCTAGAGTCAGGTAAAAAGATGCGCGCTGATTGCCTACTGTATGCCAATGGCCGAACGGGTAATACCGATAAACTGAACCTTGGTGCTGTTGGCTTAGAAGCGGACTCGCGTGGGCAAGTCTCAGTAAATACCAATTACCAAACCAATGTTGACCATGTTTACGCTGTCGGTGATGTGATTGGCTACCCTAGCCTAGCAAGCGCGGCTTATGACCAAGGTCGATTTGTGGCTCAAGCAATTGTGAAAGGTGAAGCTGAACGCCACCTTATCGAAGACATTCCAACCGGCATCTACACCATCCCGGAGATCAGTTCTGTTGGTAAAACCGAGCAAGAACTTACCGCAGCTAAAGTACCGTATGAAGTAGGACGTTCTTCATTCAAACACCTAGCTCGTGCTCAAATTGCGGGTAAAGACATTGGTAGCTTGAAGATTCTGTTCCATCGCGAAACCAAAGAGATTTTAGGTATCCACGTGTTTGGTGAGCGTGCCGCTGAAATCATCCATATCGGACAAGCGATCATGGAACAGAAAGGTGAAGCAAATACCATCGAGTACTTTGTGAATACAACCTTTAACTATCCAACGATGGCGGAAGCTTATCGTGTTGCAGCACTCAACGGGCTTAACCGTTTATTCTAGATAAAGAACCAATAGGAGTATTTGACCACCCATAGGCCAAATACATAAACAGCAAGCCACGCGCTTGCTGTTTTTATTTAAAACACTGAATATTAAGGCATTGATAGTAATTAGATCATGATGTTCTAAATACCCCTTTACCTTACAGCCTCATTTACTCTCCACAAACAGAGCCCTCAGAGCTAAGCGAGAAACTCCCCTTTCTTCCACTGAGAAACAAACAACACACCAAGACCAATTCCGCGCATTGCCATAAAGCTCAGCATCGCTAACCACAGTGCATGGTTCTCTAAACCTGATGCTAAATAGAAAATCGCGAAGAAACTACAGGTCGCAACAAACATACTATTGCGCATATCCTTGCCCTTGGTTGCTCCAACAAAAATACCATCCAACAAGAAGCACCACATAGACACCAATGGCATTGCGATTAACCACGGTAAATACACCTCGGCTTGACTCTTCACGTCTGGGATTGTGGTGATCATATTGATTAAGCTCGAGCCAACGAGTGCGAACACTATGGTCAGTACCAAACAAATATTGAAGCTCCAGAAGAAAGTTCCAATCAATGACTGGTTCAGCTCATCTTTGTCTTTCGCGCCTATCGCCTTACCGACCATCGCTTCCATTGCGTAGGCAAAGCCATCCATCCCATAAGAGATGATCATCAAGAAACTCATCAACACGGCATTGGCCGCAACAACATCATCGCCAAAGCTTGCACCTTGGAAGGTCATGAAAGTGAAAGTCGCTTGTAGGCATAATGAACGAAGAAAGATATCGCGATTCAATTTCACGAAACGACTCAAACCTTGGCTGGTTTTCTTAAGCAGATCCCATGGCGATGGTAACTGCTTCTTCGCCCAGATTCGGTAAACACAAATTAGGCCAAATGTTAGACCGGCATAATCAGCCATTACAGATGCCAATGCAGCACCTTCCACTTGCCACCCTAAGCCGATAACAAAAACGATATCCAAAACGATATTGGTGATATTGGTGATGATCACCATCCACATTGGCACTTTGGCGTTTTGAGTCCCGAGCAGCCAACCTAGAATCACAAAGTTAGTCAGCGCGGCAGGTGCACTCCAAGCGCGGATTGAGAAATATTGCTGACCATAGTGCTTAACTTGATCACTGGCGCTACTCAATGAGAAAACTAAATCGGCGACTAAACTGTGTAAAAGTAAAAAGACACCAGCAAACCCTAAGGCCATGGTCACGCCTTGCACAAAAACTAAGCCTAGTTGCTTGCCATCATTCGCACCATAAGATTGTGCAGCTAGCCCTGTTGTCGACATACGCAGGAAACCAAGCAACCAAAAGGTCACGCTGATCATTGTGCCGCCCAGCGCCACACCACCTAAATACCAAGAGTGCTCTAGGTGACCGATAACCGCCGCATCGACTAAGCCCAACAGTGGAACAGTAATATTAGAGAGAACCATCGGGATCGCGAGCAACAGCACTTTTTTATGCATCGCCTGATTGGATAGCGCTTGAAAAATAGTTTGGGGATTAAATAACTTCACGATCACCTCTTAGATTAGAGGCGATAGTTTAACCTAGTGGGTGGGCTTTCACTATGTTGTGGAATTTTACTTATACCGGCTATGTACTCAGTTACTCGAAATACAAAACACCTAGGATTACCACTTAACGAGCACTAACTGCGGCGTTAAACGCTTTTTGACCTGAGAGATCTTACAAAGAAGTCGCTGCCACAATTTCCAACGGTTGCATTTTTGGTCTAGTGGAGAAAACGCTTTTACCCATTGTGCCCATGGCAACCAATTGAGAACACTGTCTATTGGAGAAGATAGGCCATGCGCATACTTTCCTGAACCAAGTTTTTGCCCCAACGTACTTGAGCTTTTATCTCCAGCTAAGACTAAACACGCATGTGCATGAGTAAAGTAGCGACTCAAAGACTGAATGAAGTTCGCCGTCTGCTGTTCATTGCAATCCAGCAGAGCATGTTCACACACCACCATCACCGAGGCTTGTTCTGGAATATTGAGTTCATCCAACCAAGTCAGGTCATCGACAGAACCACACTCCAAACGATAGCGTTCATTTTTGTGGAACAGACGTTGGCGCCACACAAGGTTTTCCGTGACATCCAGCTCAACCCAATGGCAGCGTCCATTATCTAAACGGTAGAAGCGGGTATCGAGCCCTGCTCCAACATTGATGATCCAAGCATCTGGGTTGTGAGATAGAAATTGCTGAACTTGAGAGTCACAAAGTTGAGTCAGTGTTGCGTAGAGAAGTTGTTGTTGGTCTAGCTCGCCAGTAAGACATTCAGGTGCGAGCTGGCAACGCTTGCAGGCTTGAGCTGCGATGGGGTCATAAACGAGACCATCATCGGCTAGGCTTTCACGACTACGAAACCAAAGATGTTGAACGAGGTTGGTCGGAACTTGGAATTCTTGATGTGCAGACCCTTGTTCAGAAGAAGCCTTTTGAACAGAGGAGCGCGGCTTACGAGTAAGCGGCTTCATTTGAGGTTTGGTTGGGTTTGGCATCATCATCTTCCGTGTATCTCGACAAAGAAGATGATAATGAATATCAATTATAATGACAAGTTATTGAGAATAAATATCAATAAGCTGTTTGTACTGACTACATCCAGTCGGTGTTGCGAATAATACCAACCGCAAGCCCTTCAATAGACAAGTGTTGAGATTCTAGATCGACATGGATTGGAGAAAACTCTTCATTTTCAGCATGTAACAGAACCGTTGAACCTTTACGTTCTAGGCGTTTTACCGTTACATCATCATCGACACGAGCCACTACAACCTGACCATCGCGTACATCTTGTGTTTTATGAACAGCTAATAAATCACCATCCATAATACCGATGTCTTTCATACTTTCGCCATTTACACGAAGTAAGAAGTCAGCTTGTGGTTTAAACATGCCTGGATCAACTTGGTAATGCATTTCTACATGCTCTTGAGCCAAGATAGGCTCACCAGCGGCAACCTGACCGATTAATGGTAAACCTTGCTCTTCGTTTGCTGCATCTTCAAGCAAAATACGAATACCGCGAGACGCACCCGGGATAATCTCAATCGCTTCTTTACGAGCAAGAGCTTTCAAATGTTCTTCTGCAGCATTAGCAGAACGGAAGCCTAGTTCACGCGCGATTTCTGCACGTGTCGGTGGCATACCGGAATCTTCGATCTTACCTTTGATAAGGTCAAAGACTTGTTGCTGGCGGGGCGTTAACGGCTTCATGATTCACCTGTCTTTTTATACAGTTGACTGTGAGTATATCCAGTAACTGAACAAAAGCAAAGCAATTGGTTGTTTTTAGTTCATTTTTAGCAAATTACAAAAACAGGATCTCTAGCCACACATAACCTGCGAGTGCCAAACAGATGAAAACTGCTGCCGAACCGACATCTTTAGCCATCCCAGAAAGCTCATGATGTTCACTGCCGATTCGGTCGACAACCGCTTCAATCGCGGTATTGATTAGCTCGACAACCATCACCAATACCACCGATGAGATCATTAAGATTCGTTCAACTTGGCTTACATCTAGGTAAAATGCCAACGGAATAAGCACGACCGCCATGAACACTTCCTGTCGAAATGCAGCCTCATTTTTAAACGAACTCGTAATGCCTTGCCATGAAAAGCCTGCTGCTTTGATGATGCGTTTGAATCCGGTGTTTGATTTTTTGGTCATTTTTAACCCTATACTCAATCAGTCGATGAATGATTTTCCACAAACTTAACGGCAATATGACTATTTCCATTAAAAGGTTAGACCAGTTTCTGGTATTCTTGCATCGATTAAATTTACGCCTAGGCTTATCCCTATTTCACTCATAGGATTTATCCTTTTTATCAGAGAAATAGAGATACGCTTCAGCACATTGAAATAACTATTGAGGCAGTGAACCTATATGTCTTCTGGACAATCTTTTTCACGTTCATTAATGAAGCTACCTTTATCCGTATTGGTAAAGGGCACATCAATTCCTTCAAACCCTGTTGAGGATTTGAACATTGATTTGAGCAAACCGATTGTATACGCCTTACCGTTTCGCTCAAGTGTCGACATTCTTACATTGCAAAAACATGCACTTGAATTAGGCCTACCTGATCCGTTGAGCAAGCTTGAAATCAACGGCAAATCACTGCAACGCTACGTTTTCATCTCTTCTCGCAAAACTCTGCTGCAAGACGATGATTATGTACCAAGCTCTTCAATTGAAGTGTTCTCTGAATTGCTTTCACTGCACGCCGACGACTCTGAACTCGATGTTCAAGTTATCCCTGCTACCGTTTTGTGGGGGCGCAAACCTGGTAAAGAGAATAACCAGAAGCCTTACCTACAGGCAATGAACGGCTTAGAGAAATCAAAAGCGGTATTGCTAGCCGGTCGTGACTGCTTGGTTCGCTTTAGTCCTGTGGTTTCTCTGCGTTACATGGCCAACTCACACGGCACCGACAGCACCATCGCGCACAAACTGGCGCGCGTGGCACGTATTCACTTCTCTCGCCAAAAGCTTGCAGCATCAGGCCCTAACCTGCCAAGCCGCCAAGCTCTGTTTGATCGCCTGTTAAAATCAGAAGCGATCAAAAAAGCGATTGAAGACGAAGCACAAGCAAAGAACATCTCGATCGAGAAAGCGAGCAAAGAAGCTCAAGACATTATGGACGAGATTGCTGCGAACTTCTCTTACTCGCTGATCAAGCGTGGTGAGAAGATTCTTGGTTGGCTGTGGAATAAGTTGTACCAAGGCCTGCATATCAGCAACGCTTCAACGGTTCGTAAGTTGGCTCAAGATGGTCACGAGATTGTTTACGTGCCTTGTCACCGTAGCCACATGGACTACTTACTGCTTTCTTATGTGCTTTATCATGAAGGCATGGTGCCGCCGCACATCGCTGCGGGTATCAACCTGAACTTCTTCCCTGCCGGTCCTATTTTCCGTCATGGTGGTGCGTTCTTTATTCGTCGTAGCTTCAAAGGCAACAAGCTGTACTCGACGATTTTCCGTGAATACCTAGCGGAGTTGTTCGCTAAAGGTTACTCAGTAGAGTACTTCAGTGAAGGTGGGCGTTCTCGTACAGGTCGTTTATTGCAAGCGAAGACCGGCATGTTGGCGATGACTATTCAAGCGATGCTGCGCGGCATGAATCGCCCGGTGACTTTGGTTCCTGTGTACATCGGCTACGAGCACGTGATGGAAGTGGCGACTTACGCAAAAGAACTTCGTGGTAAGCGTAAAGAGAAAGAAAACGCGAGCTTAGTGATTCGTACCATTCGTAAGCTGCGTAACTTTGGTAAAGGCTACGTGAACTTCGGTGAGCCAATTCAACTGAACCAATACCTGAATGAACACTCACCTGAGTGGACCAAAGACATCGACCCAATGGGCACTAGCAAACCACAATGGATGAACCCGGTGGTTAATGACTTGGCGACCAAAATGATGACGCACATTAACGATGCGGCAGCGACCAATGCCCTGACCCTTTGTGCAACGGCACTATTGGCTTCAAGACAGCGCGCATTGTCTCGTGACTCTTTGGTTTCTCAGATTAATTGCTACCTGTCTCTGCTTAAGAATGTTCCATATTCGGCAACGTTCACTGTGCCAAAAGACAGCGCTGAAGATTTAGTAAAACATGCTGAATCACTGAACAAGTTCTTGATTGAATCAGACTCAATGGGCGACATCATTTCGCTAGACCGTCACCAGTCAATTCTGATGACCTACTACCGAAACAACATCATTCACTTGTTTGCTCTGCCATCGTTAATTGCACAGATGACTATTCGTCAACGCGGTTTATCAATTGACGCGATCCAAGAGAACGTTGCTGCTATCTACCCGTTCTTGAAGAAAGAGCTGTTCCTAAGCTACGACGAAGACAAGCTTGAAGGCGTGGTTTCTAACATCATTGAAGAGCTGGTTAACCAAGGTATGCTTGTGGTTTCTGATAATGAAGTCACCATCAACCAATCAAACAGCCAAGCACTGATGCTGTTAGGTCGTACGATTTCAGAAACGCTACAACGCTACTCTATTGCTTTGAACCTGTTAGCAGAGAACCCTGATCTGGATAAATCCGATCTTGAACAGAAGAGCCAAGACATTGCACAGCGACTTGGTCGTCTGCAAGGCATCAATGCACCAGAGTTCTTCGATAAAGGCGTGTTTGCGTCGATGTTCGCAACTCTGAAACAACAGCAATATCTGGATAACGATGGTAACTGTGATTTAGACAAGACTCAGCAATTCGCTAAGCTTCTCTACTCAATGCTTTACCCTGAAGTACGTTTGACGATTCAAGAGAGTATCCACCAAGCGGAGTAATCATCAGCTTGGTGTCTCTTGAATAGCGAGGCCAAACGCGATCAAAAAAGGCACCCAATGGGTGCCTTTTTCTTTAGCATTCGTTAACTCGAAAAGCGGATGCTTACCAGAAGGTAATGAACAAGCCCGCTGTCACTGCCATTCCAACATAGTTGTTGTTTAGAAAGGCTTGGAAACAAAGGTCTCGATCACGGTGGCGCATCAGGTGTTGTTGATACACAAATAAGCTTCCCGCTACCAACAGTGCCCAATAGAAGGTATCTCCTAGTTGGTAATGCATGCCTAACGCAATCAGCATCGCTAGGGTGACGAGTTGCAAAGAGCCAACAATCAGTTTATCGAAGCGACCAAATAAAATAGCCGTCGATTTAATACCAATCTTCAAGTCATCATCTCGGTCAACCATCGCATATTGCGTGTCGTAAGCAATCGTCCACAACGCGTTAATCACGAAGACAAACCACACAATGCTTGGCAGTTCATTGGTTTGTGCCGCCCAAGCCATTGGTATCGCCCAACTAAACGCTAAGCCAAGAAACAACTGTGGAAGATGCGTAAAACGCTTCATGAAAGGGTAAATGAACGCCAGACCCACACCAATAAATGAGAGCTTAATGGTCAGTGGATTCATGGTGAGTACCAGCAAGAATGAAACTACGGCTAGCACTAAAAAGAGCAGAATCGCTTCCTTACTGGAAACCAAACCTGAGGGTAATGGACGCTGCTTGGTACGTTTAACATGACCATCTACTTTACGGTCCGCAAAGTCATTGATCACACAGCCAGCTGAACGCATCAACACCACGCCGAGTACAAAAACAACCAAGACATCAAAATCAGGCATACCTTGTGCGGCGATAATCAGTGACCACAAGGTCGGCCAAAGGAGTAATAGGGTACCAATCGGGCGATTCATTCGCGTTAATTGCCAATACGCCTTCGCTTTGGTGGCAAGCATTTACACACTCTCCTTAGAGTAAATGGGTGATGTTGGTAAAAACAGTTCTGCCACAAGCATCGGTTTATGGTTCATCCATAATCGAGAACGACGCGCGAGTAATCGCTCATCGCCTGCGATAACCCAACCGACTTGCAGCGCATCTCGCTCCACGTTCTCAGCACTGAAAACGGTCAATCCAAGCGGGACATTACCTTGTTGAGAAAGGTCTGAGTGCTGATGATCTTCTAATGTGACTCGGGGAATCAAGGTTCGACCTAACACCCACGGTTCGTCATCACCCTTTAAAATCACTTTACGCAGTAAGCAATCAAACGATGATAAAAGATGTTCCTCGTCTTGTTGCAGCATTGAGCGTTCTACAACTTGATTATGAAGCAACTCAACAGACAGGTGCTGACAGCACTTCCCCAACTTGCGGGAAAGAGAACCTTGCTCCATCAGCCACTCTTTGGTGGTTTCATTAGGAAAATCAAATGTTTCTGTACTTTGCCAATCTACATTCATTAACGAATTAAGATACAGCGATATTGGCTGATTCATACTAGTATTCAATAGGTGACTTTACACGTACAATAAAGCTTCAACTTTCGAACAAAATTAAAGCGTTCTTCGAATTGTAAACGTATTTAGATTTAGACCGCTCATTGTAACAAGACTAATGCGTTTCGAATATCGCGAATAAACTAAAGAAAAGTCACAAATATGCACAAACGTTATGTAGCCCAAATATTTCTTGCGATTACCCTACTCTTTTCAGCATCAAGTTTCGCGGAAGAGGAGTCGGCAGCTAAACTCGCCTACTTCACGCTAGAGCCAGACCTGACCACCAATTTTTACACTAAAGGTAAAAAACTGGGCTACATTCAGGTTCGCCTCGACATCATGGTGGCAAATAGTAGCGACTTGGCCGCTATTGAGCATCACCAACCACTGATTCGCGATGCGGTGATTGAATTGCTTGGCAAACAAAACGAAGAAACCATTAAATCTCTATCTGGCCGTGAAGACTTAAGAAAATCCTTAGTTGAACACCTCAACAAGATTTTGCTTCCAGAGACAGGTAAAACCCTGATTGCTGACTTACTGTTTACCAAATACCTTTATCAGTAATGATGTAAAGCGAATCCCAATAAAAAAGCGGCTAATCTGGCCGCTTTTTTTGTCTCTATCGTTTGGCTACTCATTAGAAGATATGAATTAGCTTCTTGCCGAGCTTGGTGCTTTCATCGCATCGATAAAGCCAATAATCACACCAGCGGCTAGACCAGCTAAATGCGCCGTATTGGCGATAGCCATAAATGGCTGCATGTACCCAAGCACCAACCACACCAACATAAAGCCGACAATCTGTCTTGGGATACCTAAACCAAGTTGTGGCGCCTTCGCACCAACCACCCATAAGTAACCAACCAAGGCATACACAACACCAGACAAACCACCGAAGTTCGCCCCTTCAACCCAATACTGCCCAGCACCTGAAAGCGCAGAAGAGACAGCAAAGATCTGAAGTAGCTTGAGGCTGCCAAGTTTCTTCTCAATGTCTCCACCTAGCTGCCACCACCACAAAATATTAAATGCGATGTGCATAACAGAGAAATGTAGAACGGCATGACTCAACCAACGCCACAGCTGCCATTGCTGTCCATCCACCGCTGGGAAATGTAGGGCATTGAAAATAGCTTGGCCAAAACCGATCTGTTGCAGCGCAAAAATCACCACACACACCAACATCAGGCTTAGTGTCACTGGGCCTGCTTTGGCTTTGATCATGCCCATGAAGCTTGGCGTGTGGTAATGGAAGTTGCTCTTTCTGGTCTCTGCCATGTCCCAAGATGCAGCTTGATAGCGCTTATGATTGGGCTCAGCCAGAAAACGATTCAGCTCAGCTTCGGTTTCAACCTGAAATTGGCCATCAAGAAGCCAAAGAGCAAAACGCCCTTCTCCCTCTGGAGACATCTGAATAGGGATCTGACGAGAGGCCATATAATCAATAAATGCTTGAGCAAGACGTGGATTGTCTAACACCATCAATCTAATCATTGTTACTTCCTATTCATTCTATGAGGGATGCTTGAGGCGGTTCAGGTGATGAAAGTCATTAACCTGCGATCACTGGAAGTTCAGCACGATGCCAAGCTTCGAAACCACCATCAACACTATATACCTCTTCAAAGCCTTGGTTCACTAAATATTGTGCCGCACCTTGGCTACTGATGCCGTGGTAGCACATCACTAAGATAGGTTGTTCGAACTCAACCTCATCCATGAATGACACCATCGTATCGTTAGTCAGGTGGTAGGCTGTTTTTGGGTGGGCAACCGCAAAAGACTGCGGGTCACGTATATCGACAAGTCGAGCTTCGCCTTGTTCGATGAGGGCTTGAGCGCCTTTAACATCGATATGTTTAAACTGGTCCATGACTTTCTCTTTTTATACTGATTTACTTTGCTGCCATTGTAACCTATCCCAAGGCTAACATTCACATCCACTTAATAAGGTTATCCACCAGCGATCACTTTTACACCATTTGTGGATAAATCTGTGAATTGCGTGAATAAAGTGTCTTTTCAAAAATAGATCCACAACATGTAGTAATGATCCTGATCTAACTGTGGGTTAACTGAAACATATCCCCACTCGAAAAACCCCGTCAAAGCCTTACTACACACTGCTTTTAGATAGCTGACGAATAAACTTCTCACAGAGTTATCCACAAAATCATTTTGCAAATTTCGATCGCAAAAGTTGAGAAATCGATCCAAAACAAAAAGGCCGAGATCTCTCGATCTCGGCCTTTTCAAAATTCAGCTATTTGTTAGCTCTACTAGAAAGTAGAAGCTAATAGAAACTAGATGCTATTAGAAATCACCAACGGCTTGTTTCAATTTCTTCATCGCATTCTTTTCTAACTGGCGAACACGCTCAGCTGATATACTGTAGGTATCCGCTAAGTCTTGCAGGGTTGCCTTGTTGTCGTCTAACCAACGTGAGCGAACAATGTGTTGGCTACGCTCGTCTAAGCTTGCTAGTGCTAGCCCTAGGCGATTATTGGTGTGTGACTCCCAGTTAGCCGCTTCAACCGTCTCAGCAACGTCTGACGCCTTGTCTTCTAGGTAGTAAACTGGAGCAGTGTAAGCAGAACCGCCATCGTCATCGTCCATAGGCGCTTCAAACGTCGCATCTTGTGCTGCTAAGCGAGATTCCATCTCACGAACTTCTGAAGGCTCAACACCCAGTTCACGAGCAACCGTCTCAACTTCACCGTTATTGAACCAACCCAAACGCTTTTTAGACTTACGAAGGTTAAAGAACAGTTTACGCTGTGCCTTAGTGGTCGCAATTTTAACGATACGCCAGTTACGTAGAACGTATTCATGGATTTCAGCTTTGATCCAGTGAACAGCAAACGAGACGAGACGAACACCAACTTCTGGATTGAAGCGCTTAACAGCCTTCATCAAGCCGATGTTACCTTCTTGGACGAGATCAGCCATTGGTAGCCCGTAGCCAGAGTAGCCTCTTGCAACGTGCACCACGAATCTTAGGTGGGAAAGGATCAAGCCTTTCGCAGCGTCGATCTCACCTTTGTAATGTAATCGCTCTGCAAGTCCACGTTCCTCTTCAGGAGTCAGCATAGGGTAGCTGTTCGCTGAGCGGATATAGCTATCTAAACTATCTTGTGTGACTAAAGCCATTTGATACGCTTGGTTTGCCATTCGGTTCCTCATCAATCTCTGATCTGGAGTAATACATCTATTAAAACCCTACAATCTTGAACCTAAAATGAACAGGTTTCAAGGAGGGGGAAGTAATTATGCATAATCAATTCGTCTATACAAGGCAAAAACTGGTTAAGAAGTGCCTATTTTTCGTCTAAATATGACTCTATTCACCTAAACTGGTTCAATTTCTTTTAGGTGACGCTGTGCAGAAAGCTTTGCAGCCACACTACCAAGCAGAGTTCCGACGATCAAAAGCAGTAAAGATTCATCCCAACTCAGGCCAATTAAACGGAAGTGGCTGTCGTATAGCTGAGCCAAGTCATCCACCGCGCTGTTCAGCAATACGGTAATCAATGCCGTCATTACCCAAGCGCTAATCGAACCTAAAACGCCAAACCACATCCCAGCATAAAGGTATGGTCGAAGAATGTAGCTGTCGGTCGCACCAATCAGCTTCATGGTTTGAATCTCTTCTTTATGCGCCAACACATTAAATCGTAGTGTATTGCCGATAATCAGAAATACCGCGCCCAGCATCAATACCGTTAAGGTAATCACGATGACAGCCGCTAATGCTTTGATCGCATCTAATCGCGCTAACCAATCTTCGTCTAGGCGAACATCGGTCACTAATTCTTGTTGTTTAACTGTGCCTGCCAGCTCTTTAATTAAGGTATCGCTGTGCACGCTTGGCGTAATCACCAGCACACCTGGCAGTGAATAATCGTCGAGAATGGTTAGGGCGTCTTCAAAACCAGAATACTGGCTGAGGTCTGCAAGCCCTTGCTGCGGAGAAATGTACTCCACGAGCTCAACTTGATCCCAACTTTCGATTTCATCCTTAAGCACCATTACTCGTGGCTCAGGAATACCATCCTCTACATAAGCACTTATTTGTGACGGGCTAGTGACATCTTGCGCCACTTCCCCTACATTTTTACCTAATAGGTACAAACAAGCTGGCATCGCCAACGCCATAGAGATCACCGCAAGGGTCAGTAAGTTGCCTAACGGGCGCTGCCACATTTGCGAGAACGATGACTTGGCTTGTTTCCAGTGAACAACAAAGAAGCCGTCGCTTGAAGCGCGGTTTGCTGCCCGATTAGATTGAGGTTTTTTGATGCGCTTATTCGCGGCCATAGTCTTCAACCTCACTCAAAAATCCTTGGTTTAATTCAAGATGGCGGTACTGAGGGCGAGTGTTCACTAACCCGATATCATGCGTCGCTAGGATGATCGTCACACCTGCGCGGTTGAATTCTTCAAATAATCGCAACACACGGTTAGATAATTCAGGGTCTAGATTACCGGTAGGCTCATCGGCTAAAAGCAGAGTTGGACGGTTAACCACGGCGCGAGCAATACCCACGCGTTGTTGTTCACCACCAGAAAGTTGGCTTGGCAAACAACGGGCTTTATCTAATAAACCGGTTTTATCCAACGCAGCACTGACTCGGCGTTTTATTTCGTTTTCAGAAATAGATTCAATACGCATAGGCAGAGCGACGTTATCGAAAATCGAACGGTCCATCAGCAGGCGATGGTCTTGAAAAACAATCCCAATATTACGGCGTAAGAAAGGAATGTCTTTGGCTGGGATACGAGTGATATCGTGATCGTTGAACCAGACACGTCCATCAGTTGGACGCTCTATCGCGCAGATCAACTTCAGCAAGGTACTTTTACCAGCCCCAGAGTGCCCACCCAAAAAAGCCATCTCTCCACGTTTCAGGTGAAAGTCCACTTTTTGGAGCGCTTGTCTTCCACCTCGGTAGGCTTTACTCACTTGCTGAAATTTGATCACCGAAAATTCCTCTTACGATCACTCATATCAAATTTAAAAACGGTAGCAGATTAAGGATAAACCACTTTGCTACTCGCGTTACTCTTCGCGGCTAAATAGTGCTTCAATGAAGTCTTTAGATTCAAATGGACGCAGGTCATCAATACCTTCACCCACACCAATGTAGCGGATTGGAATCTGGAACTGGTCAGCAATTGAGAAAATTACACCACCTTTCGCCGTACCATCTAGCTTAGTCAGTGTAATACCCGTAACTGGAGCCACTTCACTGAACAACTTCGCTTGGCTGATAGCGTTCTGACCTGTACCTGCATCGAGCGTTAGCATGATTTCGTGTGGCGCAGAGTCATCAATCTTCTTCATTACACGAACGATCTTGCGTAGCTCTTCCATCAGGTTGCTCTTGTTCTGCAAACGACCGGCTGTATCAGCAATCACAACATCAACACCACGAGCCTTCGCTGCTTCAATCGCATCGTAGATAACAGACGCACTGTCCGCACCAGTGTGTTGAGCGATAACTGGCACATCGTTACGCTGACCCCAAACCTGAAGCTGTTCAACGGCTGCAGCACGGAAGGTATCACCCGCTGCTAGCATCACTTTCTTGCCTTCATTTTGGAATTGTTTCGCCAGCTTACCGATCGTAGTTGTCTTACCTACACCGTTCACACCCACCATTAAGATAACGTAAGGTGTTTTAGTGGTATCAACAACCAGTGGCTGTTCCACTTGGCTTAAGATGTCTGCCATCTCTTCTTTGAGCAGACCATAAAGCGCTTCACCGTCTTTTAGGTCATTGCGAGATGCTTTTTCTGTCAGGTTTTCAATGATCTTAACCGTGGTATTCATACCCACGTCAGCAATCAGAAGTTGCTCTTCTAGCTCTTCAAACAGGTCTTCATCGATTTGCTTGCCTTTGAACAGACCAAAGAAACCAGCACCGATGTTTGCTTTAGTGCGGCTTAGGCTGCGCTTAAGACGAGCAAAGAAGCTTTCTGTCGGCTTCTCTTGTACTTCTTCAACCTTAGCTTGAGGAACTGCCACTTCTTCCTGTTCTGCTTCTGCTTCTGCTTCTGCTTCTGCTTCTGCTGCGACAGGTTGCTGCTCTTGTTGAGCTTCTTCAAGCGCTTGCTCAGATTCAGTTGGCTTAACTTGTTCAGCTTCAGGCGCGACCTGTTCAGCCTCAACTTGTGATTCAACTTCAGTTTGATCTTCAACGCTTTCTACGTTCGCTTCATTCTGAGTTTTTGGGCTTTGTTCTTCTTCACCAAAACCAAGCCACGATAATAATCCGCGCTTCTTTTTTTCCGTCATCAGAGGAGTTTCCTAGATCTACTAATTAGCTGTATTGACTTAATACACGTCGACTCTTTGCTATTGTTATACAATACAAGCTTGTACAAACGAATAGTAAAGAAAAATGACAAAGCAGTGATAAGTTTGCTTTTAGCTTGATACACTTTGTCATTGCAAATTTATTTAATACACGAACCCACTTAAATTGGGCTCGGTATAGTATCACTTTATTAGCGGTCAAAAAATCTATGGTAAGACGTCGCCAGCAAAACACATCACAAAAAAAGCCATCCGGAGGCTTTGTTCGAATTATTAGTGGCTCATGGAGAGGTAGAAAGCTGCCTGTTCATGATTTAGAAGGATTACGCCCAACCATTGACCGAGTAAAAGAAACACTCTTTAACTGGGTGGCTCAAGATATCCCACATTCAATTTGCTTGGATGTATTTGCCGGTTCTGGCGGTCTAGGTTTTGAAGCAGCTTCTCGCCAAGCCAAAATGGTGACACTGCTCGAAATGAATCAAAAGGCGGCTAAACAGCTTTCTGATAACGCGAAAGAGCTCAAGGCAGACAACATTAATGTCGTGAATACTGATGCTATCTCTTTCCTTAAGAAACCAGGCACTCCTTACGATATGGTTTTCCTTGATCCACCATTTCGCAAAGGCTTACTGGCAGAAACAGTACAACTGCTTGAGAGTAACGGTTGGCTTGCAGACAATGCCATCATTTACGTCGAGACAGAGAAAGAACTGAAACTCGAAGCTATGCCAGAGAACTGGGAATTGCATCGCGATAAGACCACCGGACAGTCAAGCTACCGACTGTTCAATCGAATTACTGAAGAATAGGAGTTATTGAATGAAGTTCTTGCTTCCACTAGCAAAAGCAGCCATCGCCTTTGTTTGGTTTATCTTGATCGTAAATATTTTCTACCCGTTCCCGGGTAATGCTGCGATTGCGCTTTATATCATGACAGCATTCTTGTTCTTCATGCACGGCCTGCAGATGCTGATTTTCATCGGTGCTTTCGGCGACAAGATCGAGATGTCACGTTGGGAGAAGTGGTCAATATTGATTTTCGGTGTCTTCGCCTTACTCGATATCCGACGCAAACACATGATGTAATCGAGCTTAAGCCCAGATATAAAACGCTTAGCTACAGAAAACATCATGACAGAAACAGTAGAGACAAAAACGCCGCTCATTTGAGCGGCGTTTTTTTATTCAGCAATGATATTGATGTTAGCCCATGTAGCCTTTCACACCATCGAGGAACATTTGCGTCGACAGCATAACCAACAACAAGCCCATCAAGCGTTCGATGGCTTTAAGACCTCTCTCTCCCAGCACTCGCAGGAAGAAGCCATTAAACATCAGAATAAAGAAGGTAGCACCCCAAGCCAGCATCACTGCGCCTGAAAGCTCTAACATATTGTCAGGGTGCTGTGTCGACAACAGAATCAATGCCGCAATCACTGAAGGGCCAGCAATCATTGGGATCGCCATCGGCACAATAAACGGTTCTTCACCCGCCGCGAGGCCAGTAATACTACCCGCACTTGGGAAAATCATCTTAATCGCGATAATAAACAGAATAATACCGCCAGAGATACTCAAGGTTTCAGGCTGCACGTGCAGGAAGTTCATGATGCTTTGACCCGCAAATAAGAACAGCAGCAAGATAACCAGTGCGAACATCAGCTCACGAATCAGAACAATACGGCGACGCTTCGGGTCAATATGCTTAAGGATAGAGAGCACGATTGGCAAGTTGCCAAGCGGGTCCATGATAAGAAACAGCATGGTTGCTGCAGATAAGATTTCCATAAGTTTGTCTCGAAAAGCGTAAGTGCGCGGAGTATAGCAGCCTCAACATTGATTTTCGAACGCAGTGATAAGCGGGTTAACTGATGCTTTTAAAAGGGGATGTTATAAGAAGGCAAATTAGCGAAAGCAGATTGAAAGGTAATGAAAAGAGTGGAGCCGAAACATGCACCCACTCTTTATTCACGAATAAAACAAGCCACTAAGAATTAGTGATTACACACACGTTCGCGGTTAGTGCAAAGCTTATCATCGACAACGACAACCTTGTCCATCTTCAAGAAAAACTTCAACAGGCTATCTAAATCCAGACCATTGAGCTTACAAGTATGGAAGCGAGCTTCTTCGCCATAGGTTTGAGCAAGCGCTAATGTTAGCTCTTCGCGAGTCAGTGGCTTTTCACTAAGCAGGTTTAAAACGTTGTGTGCGTGAATTTCAGTCGTCATAACTCAATCTCATGTTTAATGAATTACACGTAGAGTACCGAGTTTTAGCAACGCCGTTTTGATGTAGCTCAGGCTTGAGAGAGCTCTACCCTAAATAGTAATCGATGCGACGATGAATGCGTGTGCGAGAAAGTAACTGCCCGTTACCCAAAAGTAAGCGCCCTTGATTGGGCTGCGGTAACTGTTTAGCGCATAAGCTAAGGCCGAAAGGAGCAGCACGCTACAGCCAGCAAAACCGACCGCATGTGACAGTTGAGGATCAAGCAACCAGAGCTCACCAGAAGCCCATGCAAGCTGAATAAGCACGATACCCATGATAACGACAGGAAAGACGAGTTTGTCTAAGCGAGGTAGAAGTAAGAAGAAAGCAACGACACAAGCCGCCAACAGCAGCGCGAACAACCACCAGACCATTTCACCTGATAGCTGTAACCAAAAAGCTTTGCTGTAACAGAGTTGAGCCAATAAGAAGCAGACAAAATGCAGAGGGCGTTTTTGAGTGAGAGTATGAAGCACATCTGCGATCGCAGAGATAGCCAACCCCGCAACTATCCAATAGGTAAAGTCAGCCACAACCGACTGAGTTAAAGCAATTGTCGCTAATAATACAAAGGTAAATACCTTATACGATAAGGCCTGACCGATATGTCCATGTTTCGTTCCTGCTATTGCTCCGATACCAGATAAGGAAACCGCTAACCAACTCCACATACCACTTGCCCTATTGCTTTAAATCGTCGCCAGTCTAGGCACACGAGTGTTGATGTAAAGCCTCAGCCCCTCAAAATTGGATCTTGATTACGCTTCCACTAAAAAGAGTCTCTTTAGATTGAAGTCGTAACAATTACCACCATGACAATGGCCATTCGTTTAAAACTAGAACGAATCATCATAAAACCCATTCAAACTGGCATTAGAGTCGCCATACTTGAATTTTGGCCAATTCTAACCTATCGACCCCACCAAAACCGGCCTAATTCCGTAAAATACCACACTTAAAAAATTAAAATAACCACATTTAAAGTAAATAATAACAATAACTTAAATAAACAAACTCAAGATTAATAGGAAAATAAAAACGCCAACCAAGCCTAGACTTGTAAAGTAGCCAGTTTTCTTTTTTAACGCCCAGTTTTGTCAGGTTATTTAAAGCCTCCGGTAAAAATCGCCACAAAAACCAAGCCGAAAACTTAAAAAACCAACCAAAACCAACCTAGCCACCACCAACCCCTATTAATACAGTTTAACAACCTTTAACAATATAAATTACACAAAACAACCATTACAAAACAACAAGTTAAATCAAATTAGAACAAACATAAATCACAACGAACAAATTAAGAACACACCATAAAACACAGTTAAACACTGCCAAACAAGCCAAAAACTCATAGTTTTCTACTACTTTTAAAGCTTTCGAAAGTAATTCTTGATCTAAGGCCATAAGTAGTGCTATTCTTTAAAACATAGCGAGAGACAACCAAATTTAGGAGTAGTGTTATGATTTCATCTTCGCAAAGACAAGGACTTGTAATGATCGCGGTAGTTGTAGGTCTAATGACACTACCGATGATGTACTAAGCAAGTTACAGATAAAAAAAGGGACGCCATGAGCGTCCCTTTTTTTGTTCAATTTTTTCACTTCGAAAACAGATGCAGTGTTAGCACATCCCAGTTCGCATAATAGAAACCTGCGGCAGCTAAAGTCATTGCCATCATCAGTAAGATCGCAACTCGCCAGATAAAACGACCACTACGTGGAGTCAGCTCCTTCTCACAGTCGTTACACATCATGATGAACTTATGTTGGTCTTCCAACTTAGCCTCATGTTCATTGACTACCTTATTACGACACGTTGCGATATAGCGCAGCTTGCTCACCATATCGTGCGGTAGCCTTTCTTCACAGCTTGTTACAAGCTCATGCAATCCTTCGCCTTCGGCATGATATTGAAGCCTCAATAATTTCTCTATATTGCGAGTTCTTGTCACCACTTTTTCAATATCGGTCATCTTAGCCCTCCCACTCCACACTATAATTCTAGTCGAGCATTTCCCTATTCTTATACAAAATCACTGTTATTTACGAGAGAAAGAGACAATAAATAACAATGCTTTATCCCAAACTGACCATTAAATGTGATGTCTGCCGAAAAATAATCAGCTTGGCTTACAACAGTTCACGAATAACGGCTTTAAACACATATCCCTATTGCCTGAAAGACTAGAATAACCATCACGACTACATGGAGGTTATATGCCTAATTCACTCTTTTTTGCCATCTTTGCTCTCGCTGCTCTAGCGGCTTGGGTATTTATTGGTTTCTATCGAAAACACTCGCAAGGTGAAAATGCGCCAGAGAAGAAAGTGAATGTCACGGTGTTAGACAAACAATCGATCGACCTTCCTGACGCAGAACCGGGCCAAGAAGATCAAGAGTACTGGATTTACGTTCAACGTGGTGTGGTTGGTCCGAAGCGAGAATTCCAAGTCGGCATCCACTATTTCCACGCCCTTAACCCTGGCGACAAAGGAACCTTAACCTACCAAGGCGATAAGTTCTTACACTTTGCGTTGAAGCGCTAAACGTCAGCCGCTTCAACTGTCGTCCCTAAGCAATCCATCAGAAAGCCTTAGCAATCACCGCTAAGGCAATAACCAACGCGTTTTCTCTGACTTAGACACCAACCAGCTCATCCATAATGCGCCAGCTCCGCTGATCACAATCCATAATGGAATAACCCATGCCGGATGTCCTTGGTACCAACCAAACTCTTTCATCGGCCACAAGAAAATCGGGTGCAGCAGGTAAATACCTAAGCTGTGCTTACTGATAAAGCCAACCACTTGGTTACTCTTCTCAGACAGGCCTTCACCATAGTAACGGCATACCATGAACACCATGCTCGCGGCTAATACGGTATTCAACGTTTTGTAAGATAGCCAGCGCCCTACCGTGTACTCTTCTGCTACCAAGCTTGCATCAACCACCATGTAAACCGTGGTTAGTAACGCTAGCCCACCCAGTAACACACTCATGCCAACTGTCATCTTGTTAAGTGGCACAATCTTATAGAGCAAGTAACCCAATGCTAAGTAACCGGTGTACAACCACAATTCGTGACTCCAAGGGCCATCGATTTTCAGTAAGAACAGCAATGTTGTGAACAACCATACCGCCGTAAAGGCATAGACCGATCTATCACCGTACTTTCTAACCATGATCTGCAAGAACGGAATCACAAAATAGAGTGGGATGAAGTAATAGAAGAAACCAAGGTGGTAATAGGTGTAATGATGGTAGCTATTAAGCAACACGTCCCAACTGACGTCGGCATCAAAGCCCATTGCCGACCAGCCCGACAGATAGGTATAGAAAAGCGACCAGACAATGAAAGGTATCAGTACCTTGCCCAAACGACGCTTGAGGTAGTATTTGGCGTCAAACGGGCGCTGATCACTGAGCATCAGTGCGCCAGTAATCAAAATGAACACAGGTACTGCCCAGCGGCTGAAACCGTTTACCGTAATGGCAGTAAGCCATTCACCGAAAGGAATAGTGCCCAACTCATTGCGATAAGGCGCCAAAACATGAATCGCGATAACCGCTACGGCCGCGACACATCGTGCTAAATCAAAAAAGAGAATTCGCTGCTTCATGTAAATGCCTGATTAATATTCAATCATTCTACTATAGCAATAAAAAAGCTGACCGGAATAAATACCAAGTCAGCTTAGTGTTAAAGGAGATACTTATCGCGAATTTAGCTCATACGACTCTAGCTTCTGCGACTTGAGCTCTCACAAATGAGGCTCATGTGGCTGAAGCTTATGCCGCTGAAATTTGCGGCACTTTCGGTAAACGGAGAGAGATCACCGTCGTTATCGCCAAGAATGCGAAGGAAACCCACAGACACGCAGACAAACCTGCCATTTGAAATACCAAGCCCGACAATATCGTGCCAATCAAACGGCCCATCGCGTTTGCCATGTAGTAGAAACCGACATCAAGAGAAACGCCATCGCCTTTCGCATAACTCACAATCAAATATGAGTGAAGTGATGAGTTCACCGCAAAGATGACACCAAACACCATCAAGCCACCGATAATAACTAACTCGGGTTGCCAGCCAATCTGTACCGCATAAGCGATAGCAGCGGTCACTATAGCCAGCGCACCAGCCCATAACAGCGCGGCATGGCCATCTGGCACCTTACCTTGAGCTTTACCAGTAATCTTCGGCGCTATGCCCTGTACAAAGCCATAAGCGATAGTCCAAGCAGCTAAGAAACCGCCAACCCATGAGTGATCCCAACCAAACACACTGCCTAGGTAAATCGGCAAAGCAATCACAAACCACACATCACGAGCGCCAAACAGGAACATACGTGCTGCGGATAGGATGTTGATGGATTCAGACTTAGAGAAGATCTGTTTGAACTTAGGCTTGGTTTTCGCTTTGCCCATGTCCGCTTCTAAGCTCAACACACTGCCAACGAAGACCAATGCCAACACGGCTGCCATCGCGAGCACGGCGTATTGGAAGCCAATCGTTGAAAGCAGTAAACCACCAATAAAGAAGCCTGCCCCTTTAAGCGCATTCTTAGATCCGGTCAGAATCGCAATCCACTTATAAAGCGCGCCTTGTTGTTCATCAGGAACCAGAGTCTTAATTGAGCTCTTGGCACTCATCTTATTGAGGTCTTTAGCGATACCAGACAAGGCTTGCGCCGCCATGACCCAAGGAATGGTCAGCATTGCCGTTGGCACCGCGAGCATACCCAAGGCGACGACTTGCATGCCTAACCCAATGTTCATGGTCTTATTGAGGCCAAGACGCGCCCCTAACCAGCCACCGATTAGGTTAGTCACCACACCAAAGAATTCATAGAAAAGGAACAGTGAGGCGATTTCTAACGAACTGTAGCCAAGGTCGTAAAAATACAGAACCACCAACATGCGAAGTGCACCATCAGTAATGGTGAAGTTCCAGTAGTTAAAAGTCACCAACATGTATTGGCGAACGCTCTTACTTAGATTTGAAAACATAACGCTATCTCTGCAATCTAAACAAAAAGAGCTTTTGGATCATGATAAGTTCAACACTCCAGATACCAAAAGCTCCCTGTCTAACACTGATGACTATTAGCTATTCGCTACGCCATTAATGTATTCAACCTGGATAGGTTTAGTGAAGGCACCTGGACGCAGTGCCTGCACCTCTTGAACTACCTTGCTCAAATCCCAGCCTTTTTCTAACAGTAGGTGAGCTGCGAACAAACCAGTGCGACCAGAGCCGCCCATACAATGCATTGCAACCTTGCCGCCGTTATCGACGATGTTATGTAGCTCAGGGCTAGCTGCTTGCCACTTCGCAGCAAAACCAGCACCCGGTGCACAGTCGTCTTCAATTTCGATCTGGAACCATTGCATACCTAACGCACGTGTTTTTTCACCAAGTGCCGCCACGTCTTTGCTTGCAAGCTCATGGTCATCAAGTGCTGTCACGATAGCTTCAACGCCTTGCTCTTTTAGCTGAGCCAGTGATGCATCAAGCGTTGCTTCTTTTGTGCCTGGGCACGGAGTAAGCACTAGCGCACCTTGCTCTAGGTCTAGTTGCCATGTTGGATGTATCATTATATCTTCTCCAGATTCTTATTAAGCAAGGCCAACGGTACGAACAAGCTCAGCGGTACGTGTTGCGTAACCCATCTCATTGTCGTACCAAGCGTAGATCTTAACCATGCGCTTACCGACCAACATCGTTGATAGTGCATCCACGATTGTTGAGCGTTGGTCGCCTTTGTAATCGATAGAAACCAGTGGACGCTCTTCAAAGCCAAGAATACCTTTTAGTTCATTCTGAGACGCTTCTTTCAGCATCGCGTTAACTTCTTCTGCCGTGGTGTCTTGCTTCACTTCGAAGATGATGTCTGTCAGAGAAGCGTTCGCTAGCGGTACACGAACTGCGTGGCCGTTGATGCGGTTTTCTAGCTCAGGGAAGATCTCAACAATCGCCTTAGCGCTACCCGTTGTTGTTGGGATAAGACTCATGCCACATGCACGTGCGCGGCGTAAGTCTTTGTGCGGCGCATCAAGAATAGTTTGCGTGTTAGTTAAATCGTGAATAGTGGTGAAGGCTGCGTTCTCGATACCAAGCTTCTCGTTGATCACCTTAACCACTGGCGCGATACAGTTCGTTGTACAAGACGCTGCCGTTACGATTTTGTGTACCGCAGGGTCGAAGATATTGTCATTCACACCAACAACGATGTTTGCGATGCCTTCTTCTTTCACTGGCGCCGATACCACAACACGTTTCACGCCCTGCTCTAGGTATTTGTTTAGGAAAGAGGTCTTACGGTGAACACCTGTCGCTTCGATAACCACATCACAACCAGACCAGTCGATCGCATCGATGTCGCGCTCTTGTGTGGTTTTGATGCGCTGACCGTTGATGATCATCTCATCGCCTTCTGCAGTTACTTCGTGGTGAAAGCGACCTTGAACTGAATCAAATTCTAGAAGGTGGGCCAGTGTTGTTGTGTCGCCAGCAACATCGTTAATTTGAACAAATTCTAGCTCATCCCAATCGAATGCTGCGCGAAGTGCTAGACGGCCGATACGACCAAAACCATTAATACCTACTTTGACTGTCATTTTCTGTTCTCTCAGTTAATTGCCTTCATATTTGAAGCCGCAGCGTTGTTGACTACGTTCACTTACCGGAGCGCCGGCCGCCCTAATTACATAGAGCCACTATGCTCATAGGGATAAGTTCACTTGTCGCCTAGCTGCAACTACAACTATTTCGGCATTAAGTTTTAATGTATTTAAACGCAACATACTGGGCGTGAGTTCATCGACTCTAAGCGCTCAATATCTTGCTGGTATTCAGTTTTCAAACAGTTCGATGCAATAAGGTCGTCAATTAACTTTAGCATCCAACCTGGTAAATCTTGTGACAGGCGGTAAAACACCCACTGCCCCTGGCGAACATCAATCAAAACACCGTTTGAACGCAGCTGCGCAAGATGGCGTGAAACCTTTGGCTGACTTTCTTGCAATGCCTGAGTCAACTCACCAACCGATAAGCACTCATTGCGAACTATCAACATTAAGCAACGCACTCGCGTTTCATCGGACAGTAATTTAAAAAATTGGTGAGGAAGCATAAAAACATACTCATATATGGATATGCACATATCTTAGATATAAAAAAACGCACGTCAAGGCGTGCGTTTCAATTGTCATAAAAGTTTAACGAAGAAATATCAGAGCTTGTTGGTCACGGTATGGCTCCAACGGCGCGCTTCAGTAAGCTCCGTTTTAACCTGATCCACGCTTAATCCTAAATCGGCGCAGTGCTCATCAATCTGTTGCCAATCGGCATGCTCAAAGCTCTCTTCAAGTGCGAGCAAGGTACCATATGGCCCTTCTCTACGTAATAGAGCAACCTTGATACTTTTACACAGCGGCAACTGCTCGACTAAGTTATCTAACGACAAGTCCAACAGAGCATCCAACAAGGAGAATAAGCCAATCATAAAGGCCTGTTCTCTATACCCTTCAAATGCCTGATAGCGAGACATACGCTGACAAAACTGAGCACGCTGTAGAGACAATCCATACAGCTCTTTAGGCTTTTTATCGGACACATAAGAGGCGACGGCTAACGAGACAAACATTTTCAGTTTCTCTTGACCTAGATATACCAAAGCCTGACGAAAAGAAGAGATGGTAACTTCAAGGCGCGGCGACATAGTATTCACAAAACGCAGCAGCTTATATGAGAGCGCCACATCTTTCGCGACAATGCTCTCCACCCGTTGAAAGTCCACATCGGGCTTACACACTTCTTGAAACAGCTCCATAGCAATCACTTGCTCAGGGCTAATGTATTTACTCTTGATGATTTCCGGTTTATTGAAAAAGTAACCTTGGAAAAACTTAAAGCCAGCCTCTTTGGCTTGCTGGAATTCTTGTTCGGTCTCAACGCGCTCCGCCAAAAAGCTAAACTTTTTCCCTTGATGCGCCCTAACCAAATCACACGCTTCATCCAAACCCATCTGCATAATATCGAGCTTTACGATATGCGTGTATTTAAGGAAACGTTCCCATTCTGGGGTCGAAGTAAAATCATCTAGGGCAATCATGTAACCCGCTTGGTAAAGGTCTTTAACCGCTTCCAACAATTCATCTGTTGGTTTACAGGTTTCCAGAATCTCTACCACCACCTTATCTTTCGGCAAACTTAAGGGCAGTCGACGAATCAAACTTTGATAAGGGAAGTTGATAAAGCAGCGTGAAGATGGAATAGAAGGGTTAAGACCAACAGACAAGAAGTTCTCAACAATCAGACGATACGTTGCTCGATTAGACTCAATATGCGCTGGGTACGCATTCTTTTCTCCATCGCGAAATAACAACTCATAGCCGAGTGTATTCCTCTTGCGATTTAAGATAGGTTGTCGAGCAACGTATGTAGCGGTCATTTCTTGATAACTCTGATTGGTTTAACTATAACTCAGTCGCTTAATCTAAGCTTTCGCGGCAGCTAGCAAAGCACCGCAGCCCATGAACATACCACCAAATATTTTATTTATCTTACCCATTATGCGATCAGAGCGAATAAAACGTCCCATTTGTGACGCTAATGAGGTGTAACCCAACATAACAACGCTATCAATGAATACTGTCGTCACACCTAGCACTAATAACTGAGGTGCTTGAGGTTGTGTAGGGTCAATAAACTGAGGAAACAAAGCCACCAAAAACACGATTGATTTCGGGTTAGTTAGGTTGATAAGCACAGCGTTTCTCAGCAGTTTGCCACTCGACAGAGTAGAGCTTTCTTCAGATGCTACTAGGCTCGAGCTATCACGCCACTTTTGAATACCTAACCAAAGTAAGTACACCACGCCGACCCACTTAATGATGGTGAACGCCAACGCAGACTTAGCAACGAGTGCACCGATACCCGCGCCCACCAGCATAATGTGAAACGCAAGACCAAGCTGTAAGCCAACAATTGATGCGAGTGACTTTTTAGTGCCATAGCTAAGCCCATTACTGATTGAGTTAACGGTACCCGAGCCCGGAGCCAAGCTAAACAAAATCGCTGTGACAACATAAGCAAGCCAAACATGAGTATCCATTTGCATTTCCTTACTAGTTCTTTAATCTAACAACATTAGTAGCAATAAAGCTCTCACACGCATCAGTTCAGGTAATTTCCCATGGAAAACCACAGCGAAGCCACCTTCCCTTACACTCAAGAACCTCAGTTCGATCATGCGATTAAACACCCGATCAACGCTCTTTGGCAACAAAGAAAAGAGGGGTTTTTAACATCGTCTGGTAAAAAGAAACTGTACTGGTGCAGCCTCACCTCAGAAAAGCACAGCAAAGCTATTGTGATTTCAAATGGCCGTATCGAATGCTGCCAAAAATACCAAGAAATCTTTTATGATTTTTATCAACAAGGCTATGACGTTTATTCATTTGACCACCAAGGTCAAGGCCAGTCTGAACGTATGGTAACAGGCTCTGACATTGGTCACATTCATGAGTTTGATGATTATGAATCTGACATGTCTGACGTCATTGCCAGTTTTGATCTCAGTAAGTATTCCAATCGCTACCTGCTCGCACACTCAATGGGCAGCACCATAGCCACTCGCTACCTACAAACCCATCCAGACCACCCGTTTGATAAGGTGACTCTGTGCGCTCCGATGTTTGGTATCAATACCGAGTGGTACCTGAAACCTATCGCGATGATCGTTGGACAAGTGCTTACCGCTTTTTATGCCAAGCCAACTTACGCGCCGGGCCAGCAAGCATATTATTCGAAGCCTTTTGAAAACAACTTACTGAGCCACAGTAAGGTTCGCTATCAGTGGTTCCGCCGCTTATATGACGAGTCTCCATCTTTGCAGGTGGGTGGACCAAGCACGCGTTGGGTGTGGCAAGGGTTAATGGCCGCCAAGCAAGCAATTCAACAAACTCGTCAAATCAAGATCCCTCTGCTATTGATTCAAGCTGGGGATGAAAAGATTGTCAGTAACAGTGCTCAAGTAAAGTTCATCTCTAAGCTGAAGAAAACCAACTCTGATTGTCAGTTTAAGTTGATTGAGGGTTCTAGGCATGAGGTGTTGTTTGAGCAGGATGAATATCGCAATCAAACACTGGATGCGATCAATCAGTTTTTCGCCTAGAGCTAATAGGCTAAGCAACCTACCAAGAAAATAAGCGCTAAAGAGGAAGAGAAGTAAGTGAGCTTTGCCCTCTTTTCTTGCATGAATTTGGCATACAATTTCTACCTAGAGATATTGTAGTTAAAACGATTCTAGCGCTGGCTAGCGTCAATATTGGTTAAGCATTTTGCAATGAGGGTTAAATGAGTATTCCTGCACTAAAAGATTCCGTGAAAATTGTTGCTTCTGATTTAGATGGTACGCTTTTGGCTCCCAACCATCAGCTAAGCGACTTTACCAAGCTAACGCTTAAGAAATTACACGACCAAGGTTATACCTTCATCTTCGCTACGGGTCGTCACCACGTCGATGTGGCGGGTATTCGTCAGATAGCAGGTATTCCGGCGTACATGATCACTTCAAACGGTGCACGCGTGCATGACCAAAACGATCAACTGATGTATAGCCAGAACGTACCTCAGGAACTCGTTCAGCCAGTTATTGATATTGTGCGCCAAGATCCAAACCTCTTTATTCACATGTACCAGAATGAAGATTGGTTACTAGACCGTGAAGATGAAATGTTGGCTAAATTCCACAGTGAGTCTGGCTTTAGCTACAAGCGCTTTGAAGCTGAAAACGCACCAAGCGAAGGCATCGCGAAAGTCTTCTTCACACATCCAGAACAAGACCACGAATATCTCGTCACGTTTGAACAAAAGCTAAGAGATGCTTTTGGCGACAAACTGAACATCGCCTTCTCTACACCTTGGTGTCTGGAAGTGATGGCAGCTGAAGTCTCTAAAGGCCACGCTCTAGACGCTGTTGCAAAATCACTAAACCTGACTCTGGATAACTGTGTTGCCTTTGGTGATGGCATGAACGACGCTGAAATGCTGGCTATGGCGGGTAAAGGTCTAATCATGGGTACATCACATGAGAAAGTGATGAAAGCACTACCTGACAATGAAGTGATTGGCAGTAACGCAGACGATGCCGTTGCTCACTACCTAGAAAAGCATCTGCTCTAATCTCGCTCGTTGAACAGATCTGAATAAATAAAAAGGCAGCCAACTGGCTGCCTTTTTTGAACCTTACGTAAAAAGCTCTCTCTAACGCTATCGAGAACCTAACACTTCTTTGCTTAAGATTGCCTGCCACTCTTGTTCGGTAACCGGCATGATCGATAAGCGATTACCGCGTTTCACCAAGGGCATTTCGGAGAGTTCAGGCATGGCTTTAAGCGTAACCAAAGGAATCAAGCGCTCAGTCACTCGCACAAACTCGACATCCACCATGATCCAGCGTGGGTTATCGGGTGAAGACTTAGGATCGTAGTAATCACTCTCAGGGTCGAACTGAAAGTGGTCTGGGTAGGCTTCTCTGGTTACTTTAGCGATCCCCGCTACGCCAACTTTTTCACATGATGAGTGGTATATCATCACCAAATCGCCAAGCTTGACGTCATCACGCATCATGTTTCGAGCCTGATAGTTGCGTACACCCTCCCAACAAGAGGTTTTTTGTACTCTAAGAGTCTGAATAGAGAAGGTGTCGGGTTCTGTTTTAAATAACCAATATGCCATAATAAATCCAATTAACGGTTGCTCCGAGGAAGATATAACATGAAGGTAATGAAAAACCCAGTGACATGGCTAGTCGCGTTCGCTCTGCAAGGCTGTGTTACGGCACCTGATACGCCGCAACAACCTGAACAGCCCCCAGCAAACTTGGATGAGCCACTGAGCATTCAACCGCAAACCTTCATCATGCGTGGTCAGGTGGTGGTTGGCCATGAAAGCCGAACCTTCACTCCTTGCGGTAGCCAACAACAATACTGGTTAGACTTATCTCCAGAGTTAGCGTTAGAAGCACAAGGGCTCTCAACGAGACCTTACCAAGCCTTATATGGCGAGCTGATTGGTCACCTAACCGTGCCGAGCCAAACGGGTTATAACGCAGATTTCACAGCGCGTTTCGTGGTTGACCAAGTGAACATCCTAACCGCAGAGAACCCAGATCGCTGCGTCCAACCGCTGCGCTCAACACGAGTATTTGGTAATGAACCCTTCTGGTCAGCAACCTTCGATAAAGACCAGCTGAAATACACCAAGATGGGCGAACAGCCACAGACCCTCGATATTGAATCAAGCCGCACCACATCGAGCAGCCGTGACTACCAATTAGAAGGTAAAGCTGCACAAGGCAAACTCAACCTTACGAAAGAGAGCTGTAGCGACGGCATGAGCGATTCTATCTATGGATGGCATGCCAAGCTTAACCTCAATGACAGTAACTACAATGGCTGTGCGACGGTCTCTAACCAAGATCCAACGCTGGACTGGAGCGGACTCTACTTCGCTAGCTCAACGCAAAACTCAGGGTTCTCTATCAACCTTGAACTCAACAATGACCACAGTGCTATCACGACTTATTCATACAGCAATGGAGACCCTTCTATTGTTGAACAAGGCTTCTGGCAGCAACTGAACCAAAATCAGGTACAAGTGGTTATGACTCGCCACCAGCAACAATATTTGATCTCCGAGCGCATCTTCACACTCGATAATGGCAAGCTAATCGCTGAAAAAGAGAAAGTGGGCAACGTGGTGTATCCGATTGCCAATGGCGGTCTGGTGCTATTCGAAGCTAAGAGTGCGCAAGCACAAGTAAACACCACCACTAACGTTGATCTAACCGCAAAGCAGGTGAACTCCAGCGATCAACTTGATCCAAAAGTCGACCAAGCGATCCGCGAATACTTTAAGATCAACAACAGCTCACCTGACGACACTAAATACCGCTGGTTAACCTACGACCTCAACGGCGACGGTAAAGAAGAGCTGTTCGCCCAACTCGATTGGTGTGGTTCTGGTGGCTGTACACTGCTAATTTTCGAAAACCATCAAGATAACTGGCGCTTCAATAGCCGAGTGACACTGGTTAAGGGCGACATACGCTTAGGTAAATCGCAAAACCACGGCTGGCAGGATCTGATCTTCAATGTCAGTGGCGGCGGTGCAACACCGGCGAAACACACACTTTCATACTCTGGTGTCAGCTACCCGCTAAACCCAAGTGTCGCTCCAGTTGCAGATGATGCTGATATCAGCGACGTGGTTTTGTTTGCTGATGGTATCTCACCCGCACAAAGTGGAGTTAAGTTGTAAACATGAGTAACCAACAAGCTTGCCATGGTTGTAGCTTCACTCACCAATGTATTTGTCACCTGATATCTAGTGTCGCAAGCCAAATCGATCTTGTACTGCTCACTCATGAGAATGAACTGTCACGCGATACCAATACAGGGAAGCTGCTTCAGCAATCCCTTGATCAGTGTCAGTCCATTGTATGGCAAAGGAAAACACCACCAGCGGAGCTCATCGCACTGCTTGACGATGAAACACGACAACCGTTTCTTTTATTCCCAAGTGATCAAAGTGTCGAGTGCCAGCAAGCTGTAATGACCCAAGCCCAGAGCCGTAAGCCGCTATTCATCATCTTGGATGGCACATGGCAAGAAGCGAAGAAGATGCTTAACAAGAGCTCGTGGTTACAAGCCGTTCCGCAAGTTCACCTCGATATTACCAGCGAATCTTCATACACCTTGCGCCGCAACCAAGACAGTGGCCACTTGTGTACTTGTGAAGTGGGTATTGAGTTACTCAAATCTTTAGGTGAAAGTGAATCTGCCAAGCTCATTGATGACTACTACCAGCATTATCTAAAAGTGTTCCACGCCGACAAGTGTGGCCACGCCCTCAAATAGACCAAGCAGGCGCGCGGGAAGGTAAAAACACATTTCGGGACGAGACAGACACTAAAAACAAAAAGGGTGAGCCATAAGCTCACCCTTTTTACATCGTATTTTCGTTATTGAGCCAACCAGTGTTTCACGTGAAACGCTCGCTCCATCAAAACAAACGCTGAGGTTGACCAAAGTAATACCCTTGCAAGTAATCGACCCCCATGTCTTCAGCAATACGGCACACCTGCTCATTATGAACGAACTCCGCCACCGTCTTAGCATTCAGAATCTGGCATAAGCTCACCAACTGCTGAGCGATCTTGCGCTGCTTTTTATCTTTATCAATATTGCGAATCAAACTGCCATCAAGCTTGATCACCTGTGGTTCTAGCTTCAATATCTCATCAATGTTCGAATAGCCCGAACCAAAGTCATCAACAATAATATTCACACCAAGATCGCGGAAGTGATTACACACCTCAATCAAGCGACCGTAATCCTGAATTTGTTCCGTTTCTAACACCTCCAAGCCAATACGCTGTGGGTGACTGATTTTCTTGATCGCTTGTTCAAGGTGAAGAATGGTTTTCTCATTGCTGAAATCTTGTGGCGCTAAATTAATTGAGAACGAATCGGTTCGCTGACTCATAAAATCGAAGGTGCGCGTTATCATCTGACGACTGAGGCGTGTATAGAGATGGGTTCCTTCAATGATTGGCAAGAACTTACCCGGTGCAATTAACTGACCGTCCTCTTCAATTCGAACCAAACACTCGTAGCTCTCTACCTGATGACTGTGTGCTGAAACTATGGGCTGAGAGCACGCCACAATATTCTGATTAAGCACCGCGCGACTCACGCACGACAGCCAACCAAGTTGCTCTTGGCGATGCTTCTCCAATTGAATGAGTGCCTTGGCGCTCACTAGGTGCTTGTTCTGGCTGACAGCGCTGCGCCTCGCATCAATCGCCTTCAACAATAAGTCATCAATAGAGGTAGTCGGGAAATCTCGACGGCTGGCGATACCCGCACAGATAGACACCGACAAGTAATCAATATCGGGTAAACCGGTAGGCTCAAAATTCACATGCTCGGTTTGATCGGCAAATTCCGAGAATCGCTGATGAATATGTTCTTGGCTCGCCCAACTATCAAACACCACCGCCCACTCACCAATACCGATACTGTAGAGCTGACAGCCCTCATCAAAGAACTGCCACAGCGCCTTTTGAAAGTACTCACTCAAATCATGCAGAAGCTTGTCACCTACTCGATAGCCATACTTCTCATTGATCTGACCAAAGGTCGTGACCTTCAAAGCTAACAAGTGGCTGTCACTGCTCATTTTCGACAGTTTCTCACGCAGCACACTTCGATTGGGTAAACCTGTACGGTGATCAATTCGATAGCTTGCCGTCAATGCAGTGGCTTGCTGCTGAATCTTACTCGCCATGCTGTTGTTCATGTCATCGACATCAAGCAGTGCATTTCGGATCAATGAAAACAGAGGGGATATGTTGGTCGCGGGTTGCGTCTCTAATGGCAATACCGCCTTACCCTCGCCTTCTCTAAGCGCAAGATAAGTGAGGCTATGGTGCAAGATTCGCTGTTGGCCATTCTCTTGATAAAGTTCTCCCATGCAGTAAACGCCATAGCTGTCGGCCAATTTTTGGAAAACCTCAACCTCTTGGTTGCCATCAATAAAGTCGATACGAGATGTACAGTTATAAATGAAGAACTGTTCTGGCCTATGAGAGGCGATCTGCTGCACGCCCAGTCGTATCTGCTCTAAGGTCAGTGATGGATGGTCATAACAAAACCGGACCTCATCGCCCACTTGGAACAGGCCGCTGAATTCTATCTCTCCACTTTCCGTTACCTTGAGCGGTAAGTGAATGTTTTGCTCTTTCGGGTCACCGACCATCAAGGGAAAGTTATGCAGTTGCTCAAAAGGCACTTCGAGGCCATCAGCGAGGTAACGATTGTAGAGTTCGCGAACAGGCATCCCATCCAGTTCCAACAACCGGTTCTCTTGAGCACCTGTCACTCGAAAAGTTCGACCAATCGGATTCCATTCAGTGTAGTAACCCTTAGCGATGGAGAGCTCAACACTGTGCAGCGCCAACATCACATAGGCATTTTCATAGCAAATGCCGTCTAACATCACCCATCGCCCATTATCTGTGATGGTCGATGCACCGCCACAGATCGGTAATGAATACATCGACTGCTCAAACGCTGAAAATAGATCTCGGTTATTTATCTGCAAGCGGTCTGCGAAACAGATGATGCTTTGAGTATTATCATTGCACTCAAGCTGTTGCCACATAGCGTGGCTATCGAGCAATGGTTGTTCGCTATATTCGACAACACCACAAGAGTAAGACGTCGCGTCAAAGCGGGTAACAATCAGATAAAGACCTTGGTGCAGGATGACACCTTGACTAATGTAGTGGTTAGCACTGCAACCAATCAATTTGGCATTGGGAAAAGTCGATTGAATCACTTGGCAGGCAGCCAAAACAGAACCTTTCTCGAAAGACGAAAACACCTGAATCAGTAGGCTTTCATGTTGATGAAAATCTATCTTTTCCAATTCACGTTGGGTTTGCTCAATGTCTTGTATCAGGAGAGAAGTCGACTGCATATTCACATTAATCGTTACGTTAATGATTTATTATTGTGCTTATTATAGATAAGGCTTGCACGGAATACTTGCGATCGCGTTATGAATAATGTGACCTTAGTTAGACATCATTCATTCCGCCAAAAAGCAGTCATTAATGGCGGCGCAGTACTTTTATAGCCAGTCGTTACACAATGCGGGAAGCTTTAACTGCTAAAACAGTCGCTTAGGCTCACCGAAGTAGTAACCCTGCAGATAATCGACACCCATTTGCTCTGCTATCTCACAAACCTGTTGGTTATGGACAAATTCAGCGACCGTTTTGGCATTGAACACTTGGCACAAACGAATCAACTGAGAGGCTATGTTTCTTTGTTTTTGATCTTTGTCGATATTACGAATCAAGCTACCGTCGAGCTTAATGATCTGTGGCTCAAGCTTAATGATTTCCTCGATGTTGGAGTAACCAGAGCCAAAGTCATCAACAATGATTCTCGCCCCGAGAGCACGGAAGTGATCACACACCTCAATCATGCGACCATAATCTTTAATCTGCTCAGACTCGAGAACCTCTAGGCCAAGTCGAGTGGGATCGTTCATAGCACTGATGGCGGTCTCGAGCACCTCAAGCGTCTTGTCGCTCAACAAATCTTGCGGGGATAGGTTGATAGAAAATGGGCTTTGCTTATCCGCCATATAACCTATGGTGTTCTTAATCATGTGTCGGCTGAGGCGAGTGTAAAGGTGCGTGTCGGCAATGATAGGTAAGAACTTACCTGGTGGCACAATGGTACCGTCTGACTCCATGATTCTGACCAAGCACTCTTGGCCAATCATTTCGTGCGTAACCGACTCCACAATCGGCTGGGAATAGGTGATGATGTTCTGATCTAGAATCGCACGACTTACACAACTCAACCAACCGAGTTGCTCTTTGCGGTCCTCTTCGCTCACCTGAATATCTTTGGCATTGGTGATGTGGGTATTGTTACGTACTCCATAGCGTCGAGCTTCGATCGCTTTCAATAAGATCTGGTCACCACTGTCGGTTAAGAAGTCACAACGACTAGCAAAGCCGCCACACAGAGAAACTGACAGGTAATCAATATCAGCCAAACCATATGGCTCAAAATTTATGTGTTCGATGTCATCGGCGAACTCAACGAAACCTTCTTTTATTTTCGTACTACCAACACTAGCATTGAAGATAATCGCCCACTCTCCAACACCAATACTGAATAGCTCTACCTTCACGCGAGGCTCTTTAACCACACGAAGCTGTAATCGCTCGATAAAGTGATTAGACAGATCGAGTAGCAGCTGATCCCCCACTTGATAACCATACTTCTCGTTAACCTGATGGAAGTTGGTTAGCTTTAAGGTCAGCAGATGTTCACTGAACAGAATCGTATTGAGGCGCTCTTTCAGTACGATACGGTTCGGCAAACCAGTACGCGAGTCAATGCGATAGCTTTCGGTTAAGCGACGCGCTTGTTGATGGAGTTTCTTTTCCATCTGAGTATTCATACTGTCGAGATCAGCGACTGCATTTCTGACTAGGTTAAGCAATGGCGACACGGTTGAGCCACACTGAAAGTCTTCGCAATGAAACTCTTTAATCTCGTCAGACTCGCGCATAGCGATATAAGTCAAGCTGTGGTGCAGTATCTCTTGGCGGTCTTCATTACGGTATAGCTCCCCCATGCAGTAGGCACCACATGTATTCACTATCCCTTCAAATGGCTTGAGCTCAAGTTTACTGTCGATAAATTCAAGTCGAGATACGCAGTTATAAATGATCACCGATTCAGGCTGATGCATGGCTAGCATCTCGGCACCGTGGTGCACCTTTTCTGCAGTGAGCGATGGGTGGTTATAACAAAACTGCGCCTCTTCACCGACATGCCAAGGGCTATCAAACTCAATACTGCCATCATCATTAATACGTAGCGGCGTCGAGATACCCTTCTTTCTGCCAAGTTCTCGATAAAGTGGAAAGCTCATCAGTTGACTAAAAGGAAGGTCTTTGCCATCCGCAAGGTAATGTTTGAATACTTCAATAGCCGGCTTGTCGTTCAATGCGTATAAGCGATTTCCGATTGCGTGTGTGACTCGTAGCTTCATCCCAATCGGGTTCCACTCAGAGTACGCGTCCGACCAAACCTTCAATCTTGGGTTAGTCAGAGCCACAGCAACACAGGCGTGCTGGTAGGTTTGCTCGTTATACATAACCCAACGGCCAAATTCATTCTCATGGCACAGTCCACCAGCTATCGGCAAGGCGTAAGGCAAATTTTCAAAAGCGCTATAAATAGGATAATCACGCCCTTCAACCTGATCGCACAAGCTGATGACCGTTTTGGTTTCTTCTGTAAGGCGCAGCTGAAAAGCTAAGTCTTGGCTGTCTTGATTTGGATTGCCGGAAAAAGGCTGGACCGCAGAGGTTAGATGGGTTTCGTTGAACTCACTGATGATGACTAAGGTGCATGCACTTTCAAGGCAATTATCACAGATAACATGACGAGCACTCTGGCCAATTAGCGTCGCATTATTTAAACGATTGAGGGCAACACCCGCGATTTGACGAGCTAGATCTGAAGATTGAGCTGAGAAAATTTGAATAAGGTACTGTTTGCTGTCACACCATTCTCGCTGATCAAATTGAGCTCTAAATAACGCCTCAGTATTTGCGAGAAATGTAAATGTTTGCATGCCAACCCTTGTTCAAAATCGAGTGAAGTAACAACCCGCAACCACTGCTATGACTGAAATGAATCGATAAAAAGTAGTCGCCAATTATCCTAGCCTAATCAGGCTTTTATAGGCGACTAATGTAACAATTCAATAGCATAAATGCGACACAATAAGCTTACCGAGCCATTAAATTAGTCGCATAAGATCGCTAAGTTGGTCTATTTCAACATCAGGGAGCACACTCGCCTTCGGGGAGCGGTATAAATTGGAACCAGTGTCATTAAACCAGCACGCTTGGAAGCCATTTTGCTTGGCTCCATAGACATCCGTTTTGAGGTGATCGCCAACATGAAGAATATTCTCAGCGTCACAACCTAGGTGTTGCTGAGCTTTTTCAAACATATCTGGATAGGGTTTTGCTCTGCCATCAGGGCCGGCTTTAAGGATTAATTGAAAGTACAGCCCTAAGCCAATTTTGTGTGGATCGACATTGCCATTGGTAATCGCAACCAGAGGTATACGTTGGCTAAGTTCAGTCATCACTCGATGCGTTTCTTGAGGGACATCGACTTGATTACGCAACCACAAGGCATGCTCAATGCCCTCTCGAGCCGCTTGCTCTGCTTGCTGCAGAGAGTAACCCAATTGCAGCAAACCACTCTTAATCTGAGTTTCACGCCACACGGTGACATCATGTTTCAAAGCTGGGTTTTCAGATGCGACTTGCTGCTTAATGCCCTGCCACTCTTCAAGCGATAAAGAAGCCGACACTGAGTGCTTTTGATAAAGCCACTGTGCCATCTCTTTCTCAACCTTCATGATCACAGGCCAGTTGTCATACAGGGTGTCATCCAAGTCAAAGGTCATGGCTTTGATGGGCTTTAACCCTCGATAAATTCGCATAGTAAACCCTTTAATCTAATCTTTATTCTTCTTACGAGCTCTCGGGTGAGCCTGATCATAAGCTTGTGCTAAGTGTTGGAAATCTAAGTGGGTATACACTTGGGTCGTCGAGATGTTTTCATGGCCAAGCAACTCTTGCACAGCACGAAGATTTTGGCTCGATTCCAGCACATGCGTTGCAAAGGAGTGACGCAGTTTATGCGGGCTGATGTGGCTCGCGACAGATTGCTTCTTGCCCCACTCTTCCATGCGCTTTTGCACGCTGCGGTGAGAGATACGAGTCCCGAGCTTAGAGACAAACAGCGCGGTTTCACCCGGTGAAGCCAATTCACCACGAACTTTGAGCCATTTATCGACCCACTCTTTAGCTAAACCAGAAAAAGGCGCTTTGCGTTCTTTGTCGCCTTTACCAATCACTCGGATTTCGCCTTGTCGACCCAACACATCTTTCAGATTGATGCCGACCAGTTCTGCCAGTCGTAATCCAGCACCATACATCACCTCCATCATCGCTCGATCACGAATCGACAATGGATCGTCCTCATTCACATCAAGCAGTTGACCCACTTCATCAACATCGAGGTTTTTAGGCAAAGGGCGTTGTTTGCGAGGTGCAGAGACACCTTTGGCTGGATTGGCGGTCATTTCGCCACGCAACACAAGGAAATCAAAGAAGCTGCGCAGTGACGATAAGCGCGTTGCAATGCTGCTCGCTTTCATTCCCTCACGCATGCCTTTACTGGCCAGTTGTCTGACCCACGCCGCATCGACTTGACCCCAATCCTTTAGCCCTAGAGTGACTAAATGACCGGCCATGGTTTCAAGTTGTTGTTTGTAATTACGTTGGGTGTGTAGGCTGAGTCCCTTCTCGCTTCGGAGATATTCATAGAAGCGAGAAAGTGGCTTTTGAAGGCTGTTAGGAAGAGGTATTTTGGGCTCTAGGCTCATTATTTATCTGCCAAGGTAAGGTGTCCGCCAAATGAGCGACAACAAGTGCTAAATGGCGTAAAAAGAGCGTATCCATATGGGGTTGGAAATGTCCGCCATCTTCACTAGAAAAGGCGAGCAAACCCAATGGAGACTGCTTAGCAAGCGGTAGTACTACATAAGAGCCTAGCTCTGGAACTGGATAATCACCAAACAAATCGTGTCTGTCGGCTTTTCTCAAGCGTCCAAGATAAGCATCTTTGCCATTGAAATGGTTAAGCGAAAACTTAGAGTAACCCTCAGCACTCAACTGATAAAAGCCAGATTGCGAAAGAATACGAACATGAGCCTTAAGCCCAAGATCTAACGCTTTTTGTTCAACGGCTTTTATCACCTGCATGAAGTCACTGCATTTCAGCACTTGCGCTTGCAGATCCATAAACTCATAGAAGGTTTTATCGTTATTTGCTGCCAACGACATCAAGCCAGTGATCTCTTCTTCAAGCTCTTCGATTCGATGACGTTGGCGTTTAAGCTGAACCTCAACCAGAGAAACAGCGCCCTGCTCAACGTTATTGATAGCAAGGCGATCAACCAAATCTTTTCGGTCTTGGAAAAAATCTGGGTTATCACGTAAATATTCCGCGACCACTTCTGCGGTGAGTGCGTCGGCTTCAACGTAAGACAAAACCTATCCTTTATTTTTATGAATATATTTGTTTTGGGTCGTTATTAGCAAGAAAGTTGACCATCAAACACATGCGTTGCAGGGCCGGTCATAAACAGAGGTTTACCCGGGCCTTGCCAGCTAATGTGTAAGTCACCGCCTGGTAGACGAACCTTCACATTCTCAGCCAGTAAGCCTTGAGTGATACCCACTGCAACTGCGCCACACGCTCCGCTGCCACATGCCTGAGTTTCACCCGCGCCGCGTTCGTAAACACGTAGACGAACTTCTTCACGGTTAACGACCTGCATAAAGCCAGCATTAACACGCTCAGGGAAACGTTCATGTGATTCAAGTAGTGGGCCTAAGGTGTCCACATCAGCCGTGTCGACGTCATCAACCACGGTAACCACATGTGGGTTACCCATGCTTACCGCACCACAGAATAAGGTGTGTACATCCGTTCTTAGGATATACGTCTTCTCTGGCTGCTTGGCCTTGAATGGAATCTTGCCGGGTTCGAACTCAGGAATGCCCATGTTCACCGTGATCAGGTCATTCTCTTCAATCTTGAGAACCATTTTACCTTTCTTGGTACTCACGTTGATGCTGTACTTATTCGTTAAGCCTTTCATGCGAACGAATCGTGCAAAACAACGTGCACCATTGCCACACTGCTCCACTTCACTGCCATCCGCATTGAATATGCGGTAATGGAAATCAGTTTCTGGATCATAGGGAGCCTCAACCACAAGTAGCTGATCAAAGCCCACGCCAGTGTGACGATCCGCCAAACGACGGATCAAATCTGGAGAAAAGAAAATATTTTGAGTAATGCAGTCCACGACCATGAAATCATTGCCCAAACCATGCATTTTAGAAAAGTGGAAGTGCATAACGCTTAAAATTACTCCGGAAGAATGTTTTCAAGTTCCCACAGACTCGTAAGCTCTTCACGCTGACGAACCAAGTGAGTTTTATCGCCATCCACCATCACTTCAGCCGCACGCGAACGAGTGTTGTAGTTAGATGACATCGCGAAGCCATAAGCACCCGCTGAACGAACTGCTAGCAGATCACCTTCTTCAAGAACAAGGTCACGATCTTTACCTAGGAAATCGCCTGTCTCACAGATTGGGCCAACCAAATCGTAAGTCACAGCTTCACCCTGACGAGGGCTAACAGGAACAATATCCTGCCAAGCTTGATAAAGTGCTGGGCGCATTAGGTCGTTCATTGCTGCATCGATGATGGCAAAGTTCTTGTGCTCTGTTGGCTTGAGGAACTCGACTTTCGTTAATAATACACCAGCGTTAGCAGCAATCGCTCTTCCAGGCTCGAAAATCAGCTCTAGATCAGAATGATTGTCTAGGCGAGCCAATAAGGCTTTCGCGTAGTCAGAAGGCTGTGGTGGTAATTCATCACGATAAACCACACCCAAACCGCCACCGACATCAAGGTGTTTGATGTTGATACCGTTAGCACGTAGCTGGTCGATCAGCGCAAGCAGGCGATCGGTTGCATCGATGAAAGGTTCGATATCCGTTAACTGAGAACCAATGTGGCAATCAATACCATGGATAGACAAGTTATCGAGTGTTTTTGCAAACTCATAGACAGCAGGAGCACGGTCGAAAGCGATACCAAACTTGTTATCACGCAGACCAGTAGAGATATAAGGGTGAGTGTTCGCATCAACGTCTGGGTTGATACGCAGTGAAATCGGCGCTTTAACACCAAGCTCACCAGCTACTTTATTCAGTCGCTCTAGTTCTGGTTCAGACTCTACGTTGAAACACTTAATGTTCAACTCAAGCGCACGCTTCATTTCAGCGGCTGTTTTACCGACACCAGAGAATACAACTTTTGCTGGATCGCCACCGGCAGCAACCACACGCTCTAGCTCACCGCCAGAAACGATATCGAAGCCAGAGCCCAAACGAGCCAAAGTATTCAACACGCCAAGGTTTGAGTTAGCTTTAACGGCATAACACACCAAGTGCGGATGCTCACCAACCGATGAATCAAACGCATTCCAGTGGCGTTCTAATGTTGCACGAGAATATACATACAGCGGTGTACCATATTGCTCTGCTAGTTGTGAAAGTGCGACGTCCTCAGCCCAAAGCTGGCCATCTTCCTGATAGTTGAAGTAATCCAAAGTTCTTATCCCTTATAAATAACGATTTCTGCGTGTTTTCACTTATTGTGATTGTTCGGTTTGCTGAACTTCATCAGGATCGTACAAAGGACCCGTTTGACCACAACCAGAAAGTCCAATAACGGACATCATAAATAGAGCAGCAATTAATTTTTTCATTTTGCATATCGTGATTATTAACTCAATGCCCCCTATAATCGCACCACACTCAGGAAAAGCAATAGGATAGAAAGGATGAACGAGACTGAATTTCATCAGCTGGTCGATATACAGATGCAAAACATCGAAGAAGCTATCGATGAATCAGAGGCAGATATTGATTACGAAGTGACTGGTAACGTGATGACGCTGGAGTTTGAGAACCGCAGCCAAATCATCATTAACCGCCAAGAACCAATGAAAGAAATCTGGTTAGCGTCTAAATCTGGTGGCTTTCACTTCAAGCTAGTTGACGACAAGTGGACATGTTCAAAGACGGGCATGGAGCTGTTTGAGATGGTTAAAGAAGAATGCGTGAAGCACGCAGGTGAAGCGATCGATTGGGTCTAATCATTTGTAAGCAAAACTAAAAAGGAGTGAATCAATCACTCCTTTTTTTAAAATCAATCGGGCTTAGTAAGACTAGATGTTAACTATCTTTGAGCTCCGAGAAGCTAAAGTTGCATCGTTACGATAAGGCACAACGTAAGAATTGCCTTCTTCAGGATGAACGATTTGGTAGTACTGAGGTAGGTTAAAGTTAATCAACTTAGACGACATCTTCGACTCATCTTTTACCGATGTGTAGAAAGAATTCACGCTCGCGATCATCTCATCTTTTTCACCGCTGTACTGGTGGTAGACCTCAACTTGGTTCGACTCGTCCAATACATAAATATTGAAGCCTTTGTCGGTATCTTCGAAAAAGAACTGAATCAAGCCCTCACTCGCAAAACCATCCACCACTTCTGGTAGCTGATACTCTTGCTCTTTATCGAGCATCAGTAAAGGTGAGCCTTTGAGCTTATTGGTTGAGATGCTACGGTAGAAATCGACCGAGTTTTCCAACATCTGTACCGACACACCACGACGTTCGAAGAACAGACCAAACATCTTATTAGCTAAACGAATAGCCTTAAAGCGGCGGCGCTTCTCGGGTTCAATCGGTTTCAATCGTAAATCGATACACTCAGCAAGCAGTTGATACACCATGTTACGCATCACACCACGCAGGTTTTTGCTGTAACAGAACACATCAACCGATTCTGGCGGTAAAGCATCTTGGTGCATTTTGCCAAGTACCGTCTTCAGCGCATCCAGCATTGCCGTATCACCTTGGAAATGCAGCGTACGTACTTCATGCCAAGAGTTACGATAAACTAAGTCGACACTGCCGACTAAGCTCTTACCTTCCTCACCAAAGCTGAAGATATCGGCGTTCTTGAGGTCCACTTTTAATGCACGACCACTTAATTCAGACGTCGGGTCATTTTCAAAGTTGATGAACATCGCTAGCTGGCTTATCTCACACGGGCTCGCCAGTGCTTGCATACTTGGGCGACGCTTACGCAAAGAAAACGTATTACGCAGGTCGCTCACCATTTGATAGAACTTATCGATATCGATGTGAGCGTCACGTACCACAGAGTGCAAACGTGTCGACTCGGTAATCAAGCCATTAAAAAACGACCATGCTACCAACTTACTCAAGTACTCATGGTGCTCTAGAGAAGGCTGACCAAGAATGCGGTGTGCAACCAGTGGCTGCTTATACAAGTACCAACCTGCTTTATTCGACTGACCCTGACGAACTTCGATGAAGCTCAAGTCGGGTTCATGCAGATCCGGAGAGATTTGTGGGTTCAGCAGTGTCACTTTACCTGGCAATACCTCAAACGCAGCGTAAAGCTTACGTGCCAAGATACTGATATCTTGTGGGCTGATTGCCGAAGTGATGTCGTTACGACGCGCAAATTGAATCAGATTACGGTAGCTCAGCATCAAGGCATCAAGCAGTGCATGGTGCACCACTTTAACCTGCTCAACCTTCCAGTTACGGCGGTTATCGAGCTCAGCAATGGTTTCATGTCCCCAATTCCAAGACTTAGTCATCTCAGTCAAGGCTTCACGACGCCACGCAACAGAACCAATGCCCGCATCTCGTGACAGCTTCTCGTGGGTCTTAAGATAAAAACAGCGTCTTACCAAGTCCAATCGAGTGTGGTCGTTAATGCGTTCTAGATAGCGCGTTACCTTTTCAAGCATCAGATAGTAGCTATCCATGCCATACAGATCCGGTTCATCCGCAAAGAAGCGGCGCTTGGTATCAATACTCAGCAGTTGGGTGTTTGGGTATTCCCACGAATAGGCCTCTAACAGGATCGCCTTCAAAACCGATTTATACGGTGAGTCGATACTCTTATAGAGCTGCCACAGGTTTGAACCAAAGTACTCTTCAGCGGGAATACGATTCAGCTTGCCGAAATCGATCCACTGCGAGCAATCAAGATAACCATCCTGACACAAACCTTGAACATACTCGTCGTAACACTCTTCCATTTCTGGCGGAATGATTTGCCACAACAAACGCTGACCAGCTAAACGAACCGCAGAGCGATAGAACTCATCAAGCAATAATAAATGCTGTGAAGAACCACAGTTATCGCCTGTCATCTCTTCTGAATGGTTCGAACGGAAACGCTCTTCATCCATCAAGAAGAAGTTCGCTTCAACCCCTAAGGTTTCAGCCCAATCAGTAATCAAGAGACACTTGTTGGTTAGGCTATCGCGAGATGCGCCATCCATATCCGGGGAAACACACACCCAGATATCAAGATCACTTGAAGTGCTTTGACCAATAGAAGAAGTACTACCCATGGTGTACAAGCCAAGGATTGCAGGTTCATCAGCTTCGGTGAGTTTGCCACCCAGCGTTAATTCGGTATCAGAGACAAATTGCTTTTGGAATTCATTAAGCGTGAAGCTACGAATTCCAAAAGGAACTTGTTGGTCATAATAACCAGGCATCATCGGGTGATTGAAGTGAAGCAGTGCGGGAATAAGGTTGAATACTCGCTGGCCTTGCACATTCATCAACGCCAACGCACGATCAATGCGCTGCTGATTTAGATTGTCTAATCGTTGAATCAAAGTTTGAGTGTAAGCCTGCAAGGTAAGTCCTTGGTTTGAGGTTAAGTGCAGTTCTGTTTAGTTACTGAACGAAAGGAGCAACAAAACGTGATCAATTTAACACTTTTACCCTTAATGGTAAAGCAAAGGAACCCGTCATACTGGTCAATTCCTTGATGACAGAAAGTTAAACTCACGGCGTCGTAGTGTCCTCTTTATTGACTATTTCTAATAATAGCCCATGTTTCAAATGAGATACCAATCACACTATTTTGGTGAACTCATGAAAATCTCTCAGCTATCAAAGTATGGAATGATCAAACAGTAAGAATTCTCGCCTCATAATGGTAGGATTAGGCTATTACAGAACCTATATCGGAAACACCATGACAAATTCAGCACCAATCCGTATCGCGACCAGAAAAAGCCCTCTTGCCCTTTGGCAGGCATACTTTGTAAGGGATGCACTGCAAGCTGCTCACCCTGGTTTAGAGGTTGAGTTGGTAACTATGGTGACCAAAGGTGACATCATCCTAGACACTCCGCTTGCTAAAGTGGGTGGTAAAGGACTGTTCGTTAAAGAACTTGAAGTAGCCATGCTAGAAGGTCGTGCTGACCTAGCCGTTCACTCAATGAAAGATGTACCTGTCGACTTCCCTGAAGGTCTAGGTCTGGTAACAATTTGTGAGCGCGAAGATCCGCGTGACGCTTTCGTATCAAACACTTACAACAACATCGACGAACTCCCACAAGGTGCTGTCGTGGGTACGTGCAGTCTGCGTCGCCAATGCCAACTGTTAGAATACCGCCCAGATCTGATCATCAAAGAGCTGCGCGGCAACGTTGGTACTCGTCTAGGTAAACTCGATGATGGTCAATACGATGCGATCGTACTGGCTGCTGCAGGTCTTAAACGTCTAGAGCTAGAAGAGCGTATTCGTAGCTTCATCGAACCAGAGCAGTCTCTCCCTGCTGTTGGCCAAGGCGCTGTTGGTATTGAGTGTCGCCTTGATGACGAGCGTCTGATTAAACTCCTTGAACCACTGAATCATAAAGACACGGCTGATCGTGTACTGTGCGAACGTGCAATGAACCTTACCCTAGAAGGTGGCTGTCAGGTTCCTATCGGCAGCTACTCATTATTAGATGGCGAAAACATCTGGCTACGTGCATTAGTTGGTGAACCGGACGGTTCTAAGATGGTTCGTGGTGAGATCTCTGGCCCTCGCAAAGATGCAGAAGCACTTGGCGTGACTCTGGCAAATCAATTGCTGGATGATGGCGCGAGAGAAATCTTAACCAAGCTCTACGTTGACCAAGAATAATCATGACAGTGTTGGTGACTCGTCCCGGTTCAGAGGGACAATCGCTTTGCCAACAACTAGCGGATGAAGGGGTTCAAGCAATCCATCATCCGCTGATTCGTATCGTGGATAATCCCAACTCTGCGGATTTAAGCACCCAGCTTAATAACAGCGATATCATTATTGCAGTCAGTCACCACGCCGTGGCGGCTGCCCAAAGCATCCTTTCAAAAACCTCATCCATTTGGCCTACTTCGCCGCTTTATCTTGGCGTTGGTCAAAAAACTGCGCACGTTTTAAGCAAAGTCTGTAAACAAAAAGTAAACTATCCTCAAGTTAGTGATAGTGAACATCTTCTTAAACTTACTGAACTTAATGGCGTAGAAAATAAGTCCATTTTGATACTACGTGGCAATGGTGGGCGTGAGCTCATTAGGGATTCTCTACTCAATCGAGGTGCACAAGTCTCTTATTGTGAGACCTACCGTAGAGAATATATTCCTATTAGCGACCACAATACCTATCAAACATGGATAAACAAAAAAACGTCCAAAGTTGTCATCACTAGTCAGGAACAATTGGAGTATCTCTGCTCAATTACCCCTGATGAGTATTTGGCTTGGCTTTCAACAAGACATCTATTTGTCCCAAGCCAGCGCATTGTAGAACGAGCACAACAACTCGGCTTCTCGAATGTGACCAATACTCACAGTGCTACGAACCAAATATTACTGGCTGCTCTCCGGCCCTAGCTAGAAACAGGAAATAAGCATGACAAGCAAAAAAAATAATGAGCATATTGAACCTGAAAAGAAACAAGATACTCAGCCAGTAGTTGTTGAAAACGAAAAAGCTGACTCTACAGAGACAAAACAACCTGAACAGAAGCTTGATGCCTCTGCTTCAAATACCGCTAAAAATGAGCAGCCTCAAGCTGAGCATAAAGAGCAAATAGAGAAAGCAGAAAAGCAAGGTAAGCGCGGTGTCAAACTAGGCGCTATTGCGATCGCTATTTCAATTATCTTCAGTGGCGGTATCGCATTTCAAATGCAGCAAAAGAGCGCTGAATACTCGGCTCAAATAGCCGCTCTTCAAGCACAACTTCAAAATACCCAATCTGCGGTAAATAAAGACCTACAAACCATCAAGCAAGAGACTATCCAAGAAGCCTCACACGCGGTGGAGAAAACTCAGGTCGTGCAATCTCAACAGCAGAAGAGCATTCAAAGCCTGCAGTTAGCAGTGGCTGACGTGAAAGGTCGCCGCCCGAATGACTGGTTGCTTGCTGAAGCTGATTACCTTGTGAAACTAGCAGGACGTAAACTGTTCCTCGAGCATGATGCCGTTAGTGCAACCAAACTAATGGAAAGCGCCGATCAACGTATCGCCGCACTGAATGACCCAAGCTTGGTCTCTCTTCGTCAATCAATGACCAATGACATTACTAAGCTTCGCACTATTCCTCTTATCGACCGTGATGGCTTAGTTCTACGCATCACAAGCCTACAACAACAAGTCGATACGCTGCCGCTTGCCAATGCAATCCTGCCTGAGGCTGCCGCTGTTGAGAAAAAAGCCGTATCTCAAGATATTAATGACTGGCAGAACAACCTGATGACGTCGATGAAAGACTTTTCAGAAAACTTCATCACATTCCGTAGTCGTGATGGCGAAGTTATCCCTCTACTATCACCAGAACAGCACTTCTACCTTCGTGAAAACATCAAAGGTAAATTAGAAACCGCGATTCGCGCTGTCTACAAAGAACAAGGTGAACTCTATAGCGCAGCTCTTAATACCGCTAGCGAGTGGTCGAAAGCTTATCTAAACCAAGATAACAACTCAGTGATTGAATTTGAGAAAGCGATTAAACAGCTAAGTGAACAGAACATCTCTGTGAAATACCCTGTAAAGCTTGAATCTCAAAATGAGTTGTCAGATGTGATACGTGAGCGCCTACGTCGTGAAGTCACCGTTATGACCACGGAGGAAAAATAATGATTCGTTGGATTTTTCTTTTTCTCGTTCTAGGTGCTGGGTTAATTGTTGGTACTCAGTTCTCTGGTCAACAAGGCTACGTTCTGATCTCAATTGCGAATAAGACCATTGAGATGAGCGTGACAACACTGGTTATCTTCGTCATCGCTCTTCTAGCGGCTCTATTCGGCTTAGAGTACCTATTTAAAAAGCTTATGTACGCAAGCTCGACAACTTGGAATTGGTTCAGTGTTCGTAAGCTGAAGCGCTCTCGTCGTTATACCAATGAAGGCATCATCAAGCTGCTTGAAGGTGACTGGAAAGGCGCTGAGAAGAAAGTAACTCGCTGGGCTAATCATCACGACATGCCTCTACTTTGTTATTTAGTCGCTTCTCAAGCGGCACACGAGCAAGGTAATACAAGTGAGCGTGATAAGTACATCGAGCTTGCTAGCCAACAGGACGACTCTCTACTTGCGGTAGAGCTAACTAAAGCTAAACAGCAAATCAGCGAGTCAAACTACGAAGCTGCATTCGATACACTTTCTACCCTAAAAGGCACATACCCTAATAACACTGCTGTGCTTGGCCTGTTAAAAGCTACTTACTTGCAACTGAAGTTATGGCAGCCATTGCTAGAGTTAACGCCTAAATTAGTTAAGAATAAGCTTCTAACAGCTGATGAGCAACGTGAATTAGAACAGAAAGCACAATGTGGATTACTTCATGATGTAGCTCAACAACAAGGTAGCGAAGGTTTAATCAGTCATTGGAACAAGCTTTCAAGAAAGCAGAAACAAAGTTCGCACCTTGTATCTTGCTTTGTGAAGCAACTGATCGCTCGTAAAGCTGACTCAGAAGCGTTCACAGTGATCAAAGAGAACATTGCGAAGAGTGGTTCAAATGAGCTCTACATGTTGCTTCCAGAGCTGAACCTAGCCGATCACCACCCAGTAGTGGTCATGCTAGAACGTGCAATCAGTAAAGACAGTGGTAATGCCGAAGCACACAGCGCGTTGGCTCAGTTCTATCTAAGAGAGCAGAAGTGGGCGGAAGCACAAAGCCACTTTGAGAAAGCCCTAGCACTTCGTTCAAATGTTTCAGATTACGGATACCTATCTGACGCACTAGAGAAGCAAAACTTAACAAAAGCAGCTCACGAGGTTTCTCGTAAAGCGCTCGCTCTAGTTCAACCCGCTTAACTCTAAGCGACTCAAACTAAGCCGATGTCTAGCATCGGCTTTTTTGTATCTGCTATTTAACCCTAGATAACTTCTACAATAGCTATAAACCAAGCTCATCAAACACTTACCTGCCCAATACCAACTAACCATGAAATTGCTCAACTGGGCTTCTCAAACACACGGAGAACGACTTTAGTTGTGTCTGTACGTAGTTTTACCATTCTTATAAACAAGTCCTTATAAGAGGTTCGAGAGGAGTCATAGAGAAAAGTGATACCTTGAAGTTCAAGAACAAATGGAGATCAGCTTGAGAGAAGGCGCTTAAAGATATTTACCCGCCGACAGATGCCCACTTAAAGTCACGTTGAATTAACAATTAAATAGCCATCAACGTTCCAACTATAAACCGTTATAACCGGGGAGTTCACGTAACTGCCTGTAGATTAATCTATTAAGTAGAGGGAGATAGCAAGAGTTACCGACCAACAAAACCTTGTTATTAGAAACGAGGCATCTTTATCAGCCAGTTCAAATTAGTAGGAGATAGAGCTCTCAAGACGCTCAGGAAAAGTTAATCAACGAACCAATAGCCACAAGTATAAACTTACGTAATCAAGCGCTGCTAGAGAGAGCAGAGCTTAATAATAAGTGTCGGAATATCAGAGCTCGTGATCAACGTAAAGCGCCTCTACAAACTCTGAGACGAATAATAAGACTCATACCAATCCGGAAAATTA